>CALKIP010000176.1 GCA_937995995.1 uncultured bacterium | reverse complement strand
CGGGTAGCGGTGGTGTACGGCGCTGAGCCGAGTCGCACTCGCCGGGCGGATCTCGACGCTCAGATTCTGCGCACAGAGCGAGAGCAGCCCCTCGATCTCCTCGGCGAAGACGGCGGGCGCCTGGTCGGGGCGCTCGATGTAGTACATGCTCCCGCCGCCGGCCTCGGCCATGCGACGCAGCAGTTCCTCGTCGTAGCTCGGGCCGAAGCCGATCGTCGTCGTCACGATCCCCTCCTCGCGCGCCCGTGCGCACAACCCGACGAGTGCGTCCGGGTGGGTGATGCCGACATTGGCGAGGCCGTCGGTGAGGAGGAGGAGGCGGTGCGTGGCACCGTCGCGGCGGCTCCCGGCCACGAGCTCGCGCGCGCGCAGCCAGCCGCCGCTCAGGTTGGTGCTGCCGCCGGTCCGGATCGACTGGATCCGGCTCACCAGGTCGTGCTGCGCGTCGCCCGCCGCGGGCTCCGCTACCGTCTGCACAGTGTCGTCATAGGCGACGACGCTCACCACGTCCTCGGGTGCGAGCCGCCGCACCAGGAGCGCGGCCGCCTCCTTCGCCTGCTCGAGCGGCGCGCCGAACATGGAGCCCGAGCGGTCGAGCACGATGCCGATGTTGAGCGGGACGCGCTTCCGGTCGGCGGGCGGATCGCCGTGGACGCGCAGCAGCGCGCGCACGACGTACGCCAGGCCGTTGGGGGACTTCTCGTGGTCGAGCAGGATCTCGGTGCGCATGTCGCCTCCTGGGGTGGGGGTGTCATGCGGGAAAGGTAGGTGGGGGGTCTGACAGTGAGGCGAGGTGCCCGGGAGGCGGCGTGGTTCGGGTTGGGTGGCGGGCCGCGGTGAGCCCTTGGGCGAGGGGTCGGCAACCCGCCTCGCCAGGTTCGTGGCGGGAAGGTTAACGAAGAGCTCTGACGATGCTGCTCTCGCACGTCCAGGCGTGTCGGAGAATTGTCCCCCACCTCCCGAACCGATATATTTTCAGTGCTCATATTTGCCACTGGATGGCACGTGGGAGCAGACCTGGCCGTGCGGAGCGGCGGGGCGACCTGGTTCGCGTCCGACGCTTGGACAGAGCGCACCCGGCCCCTGCTGTACCTCGGTTATGAGCGACGATTCTGGACATGGAGGTGACCAATGATGTTGGTGTCACGTAGAAGCGGAGCGATCCGCTGGAAACGCCTTGCCGGGATATTCGCACTACTGGGCACAATGGCGGCCGGCGCATGTGCCCCGCCCGATCAAGATGGGACGACCGGCACGCGCCCCGATGGCGTCTCCCCCCTCTTCCAGCCACTCCCTGAATCCGCGGAGCATCCTGAAGACAACCCGGGCACCCCGGAAAAAATCGATCTCGGCCACAAGCTGTTTTTCGAACCGAAGCTGTCTCGCTCGGGGATCATCTCGTGCAACACCTGCCACGTCGTCGGTGCGGGCGGGGTGGATGCCCGCGAGGTCGCGATCGGCGAGGGTGCGCGGACGGGGCCGCGGAACAGCCCGACGGTCTACAACGCGGCCTTTCTGGCGGCGCAGTTCTGGGACGGCCGCGCGGAGACGCTCGAGGAGCAGGCCAAGGGCCCGATCCAGGCGCACGTCGAGATGGATCTCACGCCCGAGGAGGCGATCGAGCGGCTGCGCGTAGTCGGGTACGAGCCGCTCTTCGCCGAAGCGTTCCCCGGTGAGGAAGACCCGCTGACGTTCGACAACATTGCGAAGGCGATCGCGGCCTTCGAACGGACGCTGATCACGCCCGGGTCGGCCTTCGACCGCTATCTCGAGGGCGATCTGGATGCGCTGACGCCCAAGCAGAAGGAAGGGCTCGAGATCTTCCAGAACGCGGGGTGCATCAGCTGCCACAACGGCGCGCTCCTCGGCGGGCAGGGGTACGCCGCCTTCAGCCACGTCGAGGGCTCGGAGGACGTCGGCCGTGCGGCCGTGACCGGGCGGGAGGAGGACCGCTACGTCTTCCGGATCGCGCCGTTGCGCAACGTCGCGCTGACCGCGCCGTACTTCCACGACGGCAGCGCGGCCACGCTCCACGAGGCCGTCTCGATCATGGGGTGGGTGCAGCTCAAGCGCCGCTTCACGCCCGAGGAGGTCGACGCGGTCGTCGCCTACCTCGAATCGCTGACGGGTGAGTTCCCGATGGTCACGCACCCGCAGCTCCCACGCACCCTCCCGCCGGCGCCGACCGTGACCGAGTGACGCCTGGCGGGGCAAGAGGTGCCCACACAAGAAGCAGATATGCCCTCTCGTATCGGCTTCTTTCGATCCTCGGCGGCGAGTGCGGTGCTCCTCACCGCACTCGCCGGTTCACGCGACAGGACACCCGCCGTCCACCGTGTAGGACACGCAGCCTGTTCGGAGGCAATGGGCCAGGTGGGATGGCGGGTGTCGCTGGATCCGGGTACTCACACGCATTCGTGTGGGCCGGCGCGGGCGCGAGCGCGTGGGTTTCTCCGGCGTTCGCGGCCCCGTGTGGCTTGAACGCGAACCGCACTGCCCGATCCGGTACGGAGCCGCCGCGTCGGCTGGCACACCTCCTGCCCCTTCGCGATCCCGATCGCGATGTCCCACCGCATCGCCGTGCCCTCCCGTGGCGCGGCCGAACCTCCCTCCCGTCAAGGAGGCCTTCATGCGTTTGGCTACCGTAGCACTCGTCGCCCTGGGGCTGGTCCTGGGCTCCGGCGAGGATCTCGCGGCACAGCAGCTCGGGATCGCGGAGAAGGATCCGGAGGTCGCGGTCCTCTACGCGCTCCTCTGTCCCGGGTGCGGTCACTTCTACTCGGGCGAGACCGCCAAGGGCGCGGCGATCGCCACGATCAGCCTCGGCGCGGTCTTCACCGGCATGGCCCTGCAGTTCAACCAGGAGCCGCGGATCGACTGCGAGGCCCGCCCCGGCGACCTGCCCGACTGCCGGACCGAACGCGCCAGCCTCACGCCCTTCCTCGTCGGTTCGGCGATCGGCCTGGCCGGGTACCTCTACGGCCTGATCGACGCCGGCCCGAGTGCGCGGCGAATGCAGGCCCGGAGCGGGTTCGAGATCGGCGAGTACGAAGTGCAGCCGGCGCTCGCGTGGAGAGGCGACGACGGCATGAGGATGATGCTGCGCATCTCCCCCGGGCGGTGACGCGCAGCCGCTCACGCGACCCACGGCCGCGGCCGAGCCGTCGAAGTCGATCCGCTGCAGGTTCGAGCCGTCGACGTCGATCATGTAGAGGTCGAAGCTGCGCCCCCGCGGATCGAGCATTCGACGACAAGATGATCCTCTCGCAATCGGGGTGGAAGAACGGCGCGAAGTCGGCCGCTCCCCACTCCTCATCCTCCCGCCACCCCCGTGTACAGGTCGTCGGCCACGGTCTCGATGACCCGCCGTAGTTCGAGGCGCTCGAGCCAGGCGGGCGGGATCGCCTGCTCGCCCATGAGCGCGACGATGGCGGCGGTGGCCGGCGGTGCCGGGGCCGAGGAGCGGCACCGGCCACCGCGAGGCCCGAGCAGCGCGGCCTTGCCCCACAGCGACGCACAGGGTAATCTTGATTACCGTAATACGGATTACCCTAACCCGGTACTGCCCGATGTTCGTCGGACGCAAACGAGAACTGGCCGTGCTGGAGCGCGAGCTGGAGCGGGCGAAACCGTCCCTGGTCGTGGTGTACGGGCGGAGGCGCGTGGGGAAATCGACGCTCATCCTCCGTGCGCTCGAGGGGCGCGCGCACGTCTACTTCCAGGCGACGCGCGTGACGGATCCGGACAGCCAGGAGCTGTTCCGGCGCCAGGTCGCCCATGCGCTGGGCGGCGACCCGGTCCTCGACGGGCTGGTCGGGTGGGAGGCGCTCCTCGGCTATCTCCGGCACCAGGCGGAAGTGGGGCACCCGGGGCTCACGGTGGTCCTGGACGAGTTCCCGTACCTGTGTGAGGCGAACCGGGCGCTGCCTTCGATCGTGCAGAAGGTGTGGGACGGCGTGAGGTCCGCGGGAAGTCCGCTCAACCTCATTCTCTGCGGCTCCTCGATCAGCTTCATGGAAGAGCTTCTCGCCGAGCGCAACCCGATGCACGGCCGCCAGTCCGCAGAGCTGGACGTCGGTCCCCTGTCGTTTCGTGAGGCGGCGGAATTCTTCCCGTCGTGGAGCCTGGAGGACCGGCTGCGCGCCCACGGCGTGTTTGGCGGGATGCCGTACTACCTCTCGCTGTGCGAGCCCGAGCGGACGCTCGCCGACAACATCCGGGACGTGATCCTGGTGGATGGCGCGCCGCTGCGGGAGGAGCCGGAACGCCTGCTCCAGGCGGAGCTGCAGAACGTGGCGCGCTATGCCAGCATCCTGCGCGCCGTCGCGGATGGCTGCACGCGCCGACCGGAGATCCTGAATCGCGTACTTTCCAGGGGGGAGAGCGGAACGAGCCTGACGCCATACTTCCACAAGCTCGAGGCGCTGCGGCTCCTGCGGTCCGAGGTCTCACTCGAAGTCCGTGACCGGAGTCGCGCCCGCAACGCCCGGTTCTACCTGGACGATCCGTTCCTGGCGTTCCATTACCGGTTCGTCCTCCCCTACGGCTCGGCGCTGGAGGCGGGACACGCCGAGGAGGTCCTGGACGGAGCGATCCTGCCGCGCCTGGACGAGTACATGGGCGAGCGATTCGAGGAGATCTGCCGAGACTGGCTTCGGCTCTTCGGGCGCGAGCAGCTCCCGAGCTCCGCCCGGGAGGTGGGCCGAATCTGGGCCGCGGACTACGACATCGACGTGGCGGCCACGCTCCTCAACGGTGAGCAGGTGTTCGGCGAGTGCAAGTGGTGGGTCGGTCCGGTGGGGCTCAACGTCCTCGAACGGCTCCAGCAGACCAGCGGCCGCACGGCGTACCGTCGCGCGGACAGCGGCGCCTACCTTCTCCTGTTCTCGCGCAGCGGGTTCACGCCGGAACTCACCGCCCAGGCGGACACGGACCCGAGACTGATCCTCGCAGGGCCTGACCGGCTCCTGGGATCGCGCGGTGGAGACGGACCCTGAACCGCCGGTATCGTCCCCGTCTGCCATGGGGGTGGGGCGAACCCGGTGGTATCCTCCGGTACTACGCCTCACCCCTCCGCCAGGCACCCCGCCCCGTCCCCGCTCCGCACCTCGATCTCGAAGGCGTACGGCACGAACGATCCGAAGACCCCGGCTCCGTCGCCGCGGATGCTCGATACGCGCACGGGGCCCGACGGGTGGAAGCTGTCGTTCCGGAGCGCGTTGACGTAGTTCCGGTCCATGGCGCCCAGGGTGATGCGGACCCGGACGCCCTCGGGGAAGCCGTCGTTGAGGGCGAGCATCAGGTCGTTGTCGTAATCATGCCGCTCGAAGACGCCGACCTGCGTGGGGACGACGATCGCCGTATCGGTCTCGGAGACCGAGATCCCGAAGAGGGTCACGACGTCCGGGATGTTCGGGATCCCGCTCCCTTCCAGAGCCTCGGGCAGCCCCTCGACCCTCATGTGCGTCAGGTACGCCCGCGCCCCTGCCGAGACCGTCCACTCCAGGGCGAGGGGCGTGTCGGGCGGCAGCACGCACTGTCCCACCTCGCCCGTCGGGCGCCGCGCGGCGGCGGAGAGGCTGATCGGCTCGAACGATCCCGGCACCGTCGTCCGCCCCTGGAGCCGCTTTCCGTCCACCGTCTCGATCAGGAGCTCGTATTCCGCCCCGGGCACGACCCACCGTCCTTCCGCCGCGGGCGAGACGTAGCAGGTCGCCCGGACGTCGACCGCAGCCTCTCCGTCGGCGTAGGCGGGATCGACCATCGTGCACGCATCCGCTGGCGCTTCCGTGAAGACGACCTCGAGGCCGTCCCCGCGCCGGACCCGGACCAGCGCGCCATCCTCGCCGCCGACCACCCTGCCGTTCAGCGTGTGATGGAGCAGCACGTACTGCTCCTCCC
>CALKIP010000175.1 GCA_937995995.1 uncultured bacterium | reverse complement strand
GTTGCGCAGTTGTCCGACACCGATCAGCACAGGAAGCCGTGACTCGTCCGGCATGGCCAGGGACCAGTCGACGGCCTCACGGTTCCAGAACCCGGTCAGCGCCACGCCGTGATCTTCGCCCAGATCCGCATCGATCCGTCCAACCAGGTCGGCGTACCGGTAGGGTAGCCTGGACTCGAGCAACCAGCGGGTGCCGTACGGGTGAACCATGCGGCCACCGAGCATGAAGGCCGAGTTCCGGGTCAGGGGACCGTCGACCACCATTCGGGAGGAGATGAGGTCCACCGATCCCGAGCTGCTCAACTTCGTACGCTGGCCCGCACGGGTCTTGAGCCCGAGAACGTACGAAAGCCCTCCGTCGTAGCGGGCCGGCGCCCCGCCGAGATACAGTTCGGCCGAGCGCAGCAGTTCCGGATCGAACGGCTGGATCAGCCCACCGAGGTGAAAGGGTGCATAGACCGGTGCGCCATCGATCAGGACGAGTTTGAGGTCGGCGGGCGCGCCGCGGACGTAGAGCACGTCGGAGGGATTGGTCGGATCTTGCCCACCGTTCGGTCCGGGGTTGAGTCGGCCGAGCCCGATCTCGGCCACGCCCGGCGTCGCCTCGAGTGCGCGGGTCGCGGCAATGCTCAACTCCGGCTCCGAAGGGTTGTGGGCATCCGATAGCGGCGGTCGGTGCCGAACCAGGGCCGTGATCCCGGGGAGCGCGACCGGCCGCTGCACCAACAGCAGGTCGAGCATCACGCTGCGGTTGCTCGAGACCAGCACTTCGATCTCGAGGGGCGCGTGATCGAAGCGACTCGCACGCAGGATGCGCCGGCCCGGCGGCACGTTCCGGAGCACGTAGCCGCCGGCGCTGTCCGCCAGCGCCGCCACCGCACCGTCGACGCCGACGATCTCGACGACCGTGTACGGAAGCCGCTCGCCGGTGGCCTCGCTGCGCACGAGCCCACGCACCTCTCCGACCGTGGGCACCTGCTGCTGCAGTGGCGCTACGAGGGCGAGCGCGGCAAGGGCGAGAGGCGTGAGCATCGGGTGTCAGCTCGGGTTCACGGATTCGGTCAGCGTCACCACGACCTCGATCGCGGCTTCCTCCTGCGCGTCCAGGATCTGCAGCAGCGCGCCCTCCTTCGAGACGACGACGCGTCCGTCGGCCTCGAGGACTGCGCCGGCCAGCGTGGCCGGCACCTCGACCTCCAGCTCTCCGGCACCCGGCGCGACGATGTCGATGCGGCCAGGGCTCGTGCGGAAGCGCGCCTCGGAGGCATCCCCACGTGCCCGGACCGACACGAGGTCGTCGTCCACCAGACGGATGCGGGCCGTGACGCCGGGCGCCGGTGCCTCGACCACGATCCGCACCCGTCCATCCGCCGGGCGGATCGACACGCCGGACTCGGCCACCTCCGCCTCCGACTGCTCGGCCGGCTGCTGCGCCACCGGCTGCGGCCGATGGCTCCACTCCTCCCACGCCGCGGCGGCCCAGGAGCGGATCGGGGAATTCGGGATCGCCGCCGAGCCGGCGGCCGCGAAGCCGAGCACCAGAATGGCCGCCCGGAGGAGCGAGCGTCGGCCCGCTGCCATCTTCTCACGAGCACGGCGCCTGCGGAAGGCATCCTCCGCCGCCTCGAGCGGCGCAGGCCGATCGAGAAGCGCGAGTGCGGACTCCAGGGAAGCCGACGCATCGCGCAATTCGGCGGCCAACGCCTCGCACGTGGCGCAATCGACCAGGTGCCGCTCCACGCGGGAGCGGTCCTCGCCACTCAGTTCCTCGTCCAGGAGCGCCTGGAGCGTCCCCTCAGATACGTGGTTCATCACCAACCTCTTGCAGCTTGTACGCCGCGGAGAACCGCCGCAACGCCCGCGCGAGCAACGTGCCGACCGATGAAGGTGCGACACCGACGGCGCGAGCCATCTCCTCGTACGTGAAGCCCTCTCCTCGCATGAGGAGAAGCTTCCGATCGCGCTCGGAGAGTTCGTTCAAGACGGCCCGCACCTTCTCGATCCGCTCGCCACGCTCCGCGGCCACGTCGGGCGCCGTCGGTGCGGACGGTGTCGGACGCTCGATCGCGAGCAGACGCTCGCGGC
Organism: uncultured bacterium; assembly: GCA_937995995.1. GTDB lineage: Bacteria > Gemmatimonadota > Gemmatimonadetes > Longimicrobiales > RSA9 > CALBZE01. Next base: position 10,575 of record CALKIP010000175.1, on the reverse strand, counting down.
GCGCCGTCTTGCGCGCCCCGTCACGGACCAGGTTCGTCGCCACCGTGAAGAGCCACGGCTTCGCCTCGGCCTCCGGCAGCGGGGGCCGGAGCCGGCGCGCGAACGATTCCTGGGCAATGTCGTCGGCGGTATCGGGGTCTCCGGTCAGCCGATACAGGTACCGGAACAGCCCCGGATAGAGCCGTCTGAACAGTAGATCGAAGTTCACAGGCCTCCCCTGCGGGAAGCGACGCTGCAATTACAACGCGCGACGGCCGCACGCTGTGACGGGCGTCCGAATGGATCGCGACACTTCACCACCAATGTTGTCTCACCGTGGTTCACGCGCAAACTCCTCGTTTACGATCGAGCGCGGGTGCAGGGCACACGCCTTGCCCCCAACAGCAGCAGGAGCACGGAAATGATCGTCTACCGCAAACCCGGGATCGAGGTGGCGTTGGCGGCCGAGCTGGCGCGCCTCCACGGTGCGGCGAAGGCCGGAGACACGCTCGACCTGCTCGTGCGACTGGGCGAGGTGGAGCAGGCGGTGGTCGATGCACTGTACCCACGCGTCGACGGCTGGGGCCCGGCCGCCAGCGTACTGCGTCGATCGATGCTTCGCGTCGGTGCCGCGTACCTCGCCTCCCATGGCGGGACCGTGCCTCCTGGCGATCTCCACGACACGCTTGCGGAGCTCCACTTGCTGGATCGGCCAAGGCTTCCAAAGAGCGTCATCGTAAAGGTGCCCGAGGGATTCGCACACTACGCCATCGACCCGATCGGCTACGCCCACGCCGCGCGACGGCATCGCCACGCTGTGGGAGCCGAACGCGCGGCCCGCAGCATCGTGATCGGGGTGCGTAGCATAGGCACCACGCTGTCGGCGCTTGTCGCGGCCGCGCTCGGAACCGAGCGCAGCATCACCGTGCGCCCTCGCGGCGAGAGCGGCGCGCGCCAGATCTTCGCGGTTGCCGACCTGACCGACCTCCTGGGAGCGTGGCTCGCAGAGGGCGCTGAGGTTCTGATCGTCGACGAAGGTCCGGGCGCGACGGGCGAGACGCTCGACGTCGTCGCCTCGTGGGTACGAAGTCTCGGGGTGGTGGATGAGCGCATCGTGCTCTTCCCGAGTCGGACGTGGGGAATGCCACTCGCGCCCGAGCGGCGCCGAGTGTGGTTCGAACGTGCGCGCAAGGCCGCTCTACCCCCTGCCAACGAACGGACGGAGCGTGTCCTGGCCGCTTTCGGCCTCGAGCGCCCTGAAGATCTTTCGGGCGGTGCATGGCGGCCCAAGCTCCGAGGCGCCTGGGCGATCCCCGCATGTACCGGTCACGAGCGGCTCAAGCACCGGGCACGGAGGCCGGACGACTCGGTCTACCTGCTTCGCTTCGCCGGCCTCGGGCGCTGGGGCGAGGCGGCGCTGCAGCGCGCGATGCGGCTGGCCGAGACCGGCGTCGGCCCGGAAGTCGTGGGGCTACGTGAAGGTTTCCTGGCGCGGCGGTGGCTCGACGGCGTGCCGGCGTACTGCGGTGCGGATCGCGACCCCGATTTCGCCGCCGCGCTGAGCGATTACCTGACCCGAAGGGTGGCGCTCTTCGGTACCGGCCGGGCCGTGGAGCGAGCCCCGCTGCTCGAGCTCTTGCGCGTCAACGCCATCGAAGGGCTCGGCGGCGCCGTTCCCGGCCTGACCGGTGCCCTGGAGAGACTGGAGCGCTTGCCCGACCGAGAGGCGGCCGTTCCCGACGGCCGGCTCCAGCTACGTGAATGGGTCGTGACGCCCGACGGCTACCGCAAGGTCGACGCGATCGACCACGGCGACGGCCTTCGCTTCCCCGGCCCCACGGACCGCGCATGGGACCTGGCAGCCGCCGCCGTGGAGTTCGGGATCGGTGGCGACGTCCTCACGTCGCTGATCCGGCGCTGCGCGGCCGCGGCGGGAGAGAGCGCCCTCGAGCTCGCAGCCGCGGTCGACGCCTACCGCCCCGTCTACGCCGCACTCCACCTGGGCGACTCCGCGCTGAACGCCCACGAGGCTGAATCCCCTGTCGACCGCGTCCTCTGGCGGGCGGAGGAAGCGCGCTACCGCCTCGCCCTTGCCCGTGAGCTGGCTCCGCCGCGCGGCGTTGACAGCCGGACCGCCGTCGCTTAGCATGTCCCTATGATCCAAGCACTTGACCTCGGCAAGACGATCCCCGCAGCAGCGGGGACGAGGAAGGCGGGGCTTCTTACGGACAGCGCCCGGCGATACTGCGTCTATTATCGGCGCAGTCTCCGCCACTGCCGCGCGCCACGTCCGGCCATCGCCTAAGTCCGGCGAACGTTCGGAAGCGAACACGGAGCGCGAGCAGTCCTCGCGCTCCTTTTTTGTGCTCACACCCGATGGAGACCTTCCCATGCAACGCGTCTGCCGCGGCGTGCGCGGTGCCACGACGGCGCCTTCCAACGATACGGCGGCGATCCTGTCCGCCACACGGGAGCTGCTCGAGAGGATCGTAGCAATCAACGGCATCCGTATCGAGGACGTGGCCAGCGTGATCTTCAGCACCACGTCCGACCTGGACGCGGAGTTCCCGGCACGTGCGGCGCGCGAGCTGGGGTGGCGAGACACCGCGCTCCTCTGCACCCACGAGATGCGGGTGCCGGCGGGGCTGCCGCGCTGCATTCGCGTGCTCCTGCACTGGAACACCGAACGCCGCCCCGACGAGATCCGTCACGTCTACCTTGGCGATGCTCGCCGCTTGAGGCCGGACCACGCGACCGACGACGACGGTGGTGATGGCGACAGGGTCCCCGATGGCACGGCCCAGGAAAGCAGGATCCACGATGCCGCGATCCACGGCGCGACCGAGGACGCAATTTCGAGCGCCACCGTGGCGGAGCACGGAGGCGTGATGAGATCCGCCACGGTGGCCAGCGGCGAAGACACGCTCCTTGGCACGGTGGCCGTGATCGGCCTCGGGCTCATCGGCGGCTCACTCGCCGCTGCGCTTCGCACCAGCGGCCTCGCCCGTGAGGTCGTCGGCTGCGACACCGATCCCGCCACCCTCGAGCGCGCACGGAGCACCGGCGTAATCGATCGAGCGGAAACGGATGCCGGAGCCGCCGTGGGCGCCGCGGACACCGTGGTGCTCGCCGCGCCCGTGGGCGCCATCCTGGAGATCCTGGATCGCATCTCCCCGCACCTCAAGCCGGGGGCGCTCGTGCTCGATGTGGGCAGCACCAAGCGAGAGGTCGTTGAGCGGCTGAACCGCCTGCCCGCAGGGGTGGCGGCGGTGGGCGGACACCCGATGTGTGGCAAGGAGACGGGCGGGCTCGAGTACGCCGAGGCAGGACTCTTCCAGGGCGCTGTCTTCGCGCTCTGCGAATGCGAGCGAACCGATGCCCATGCTCGTGCCACGGCGGGCAACATCGCCCTCGCGCTCGGGCCGCGCCCGCCCTGGATCGTCCACGACGATGCCGTCGCCGCGGTGAGTCACCTGCCCTACCTGCTCAGCGTGGCCCTCGTCCAGACCGCACTCGGCGATGGCTCGCAGCCGGCCGGGGACCTCGCCGCGTCCGGCTTTCGCGACACGAGCCGCCTAGCCGCGAGCGACGTGCGCATGATCCTCGATGTCCTGCTCACGAATCGGGATGGCGTGACGAACGCACTGGACCGCGCCATGGCGGAACTGGCCGAACTGCGTGAGCTGTTGGAATCAGGGGAGGAGGAGCGCCTCGCGGTACGGCTCGCCTCGGCAGCGGAAAAGCGCCGCGCCTGGGCCGGGCAGCACAAGCCGGCGCCAAGCGCGGCGCTGTCGTAGCCCGGACGCCGACGCCACTTCCGCGCCCACAGTGCGCACTCCTGCGCCGGAAAACCGGCGCCCTCCCGCCGCCGCAGGCGGCCCTCCCGTGGCCGCGGGCCACACTCCCGCTCCCTGGTCGCCGGAAACAACAACGCCCCGTGAGCCTCGAGAGCCCACGGGGCGTCGCCGTACACCGGTCATGGGAGCCTACGTCCCCTCGACCGCCGCGACCGGGACGCGCACCCGCCGATCCGCCCACTCGAAGACGAGTTCCGCCGAGCCCCCGGCGGCCGCATCCGACCGGATCGTGAACTGCTCGATCGACTCGGCGAGCGATTCTGCGGTGACCGTCGCTCGGCCGACCTCCTGTGCCTCGACCTCGGGCGTGTACATCGATTCATGGCCCCACTGCGAGGTGGAACGGTTCACGATCACCGTCCACTCCTCGTCGCCAGGGATCGTGTAGATCGAGTACGAGCCCGGCTCGACCGCAATTCCCGCAATCGCCGCCCCGGAGGCGAGATGGATCGTGGTCGGCTCGTTTGCACCCGTGCGCCACAGTTCACCAAAAGGCACGAGCGCCTCGCCCTCGGCGCCGAAGACCGTCCGACCCTTCACATACGGCCGACCATAGCAAACCTTGGCCCGGAGCGCTCCAGCATCGACCACCACGGAGTCGTAGGGGCTGGCCCGCTCCGCCAGTTGCTCTCGCGGCTGCTGCGGCGTACAGGCCAGCGCCACCTCGGTGGCGGCGGATTCCTCCGCCCGCTGCCCCTCCTCGACGGCATCCTGCGACTGTGCGCCGCACGCGGCCACGAAGATGCCCAGCATCACGCTCGACCAGCGTCCACGCATGCTCGCCTCCTCTCTCGGATTGGAGGTCAGGAAAGAGCGCCGCGGAGCTCGCGACGCCGTGGGATCACCAAGATAGAACCAAGTCAACGAAAATCGCCACTCTCACGGCTGCGATCCTCGCCGCTCGCGGCGCCAGGCAATGTACGAGTAGACCACGGGGATGGAGCCGGCGATCGTAACGCCCGCCATGGCCGCGAAGGGGCGATAGCCCGGCGGCAGGAACACGCCGGCGATGGTGACCAGCCCACCGATCGGGAAAGTCCGCCCCGCCAGGCGGTGCGTCCGCCTCCAGACGCTCTCGCTCTCCAGCGTCCACGGCGTGCGGATCCCGATCCACCAGTTCGACGGGACCCGTGGAAGATAGTAGCCGAGGACCAGGAAAAGGACCCCGACCGCCACGACCAGTACACGGTCGACTTCCACGGCCCACCCGAGCGCGGCGCCCAGTGTGACGCCGTGCAGCAGCGCCATGAAGAGGATCACGACGTTGGCGAGGAGCCAGTACGTTTTCCAGAACCGTCGGTAGTGCGCACCACGCGGGTCGATCTTCGGGAGCAGCCAGAAGAGCGCCCACATGGCGAGTGCCACGCCGGGTGCCAGGAGTGCGGCCGGCCACTTCGACGCCCAGTCGTCCGGCTCCCCGGCCGCATTCCAGTGGATCGGGATCTGATCGGGCAGCATCGGAAGCGCAACCAGCGCAGCGATCACCATTGCGCCGATCACGACCAGCCCCAGCCACGGATTGTTCATCGCTGCAGAGGAAAGGAGATTAGGGGTATCGGATCAACACCAGCTTCATAAGGCTCGGCCCACGGAATTGCAAGGGGCGCCCGTATCATCGGGCCTCATCCCATGCTGCCGAAATAGGTCAGCCCCATCGCCTCGCGGACACGCTCCATCGTCTCTGCGGCGACTTCACGCATCCTGCGGTTGCCTGCATCGAGAATCTCGTCGACGAGCCCAGGCTGCGCCTCCAACTCGCGCCGCCTTTCGCGGAGGGGGTCGAGGAAGTCGTTGATCGCGCGAGCGAGCTTGCGTTTCACCTCGACGTCGCCCACGCGGCCCTTCCGGTAGCGTTCCTTGAGGTCGTCGACCTCCGCGCGGTCCGTGTTGAAGATGTCATGGTAGATGAAGACGGGGTTGTCCTCGACGCGGCCGGGGATGTCGGGCCGCACGCGGTTGGGATCCGTGTACATGCGCATGACCCGGCGATCGACCTCCTCGGGCGAGTCCGAAAGGAGGATCGCGTTGCCGAGTGATTTCGACATCTTCTGCTTGCCGTAGATCCCGGGGAGGGTGGGGACATCGCTCACCAGCGGCTCGGGCTCGGGGAAGACGTCGCCGTAGAGATGATTGAAGCGCCGTGCGATCTCACGCGTCACCTCCACGTGCGGCACGTTGTCGCGCCCGACAGGCACCAGGTCCGCGCGTGGAAGCAGGATGTCCGCCGCTTGCAGGACGGGGTAGCCGACCAGCCCGAAGGGCAGCACGTCCAGGTGTGCGGCCTCGGCCATCTCCTTGATGCTCGGGATGCGCTCCAGGCGCGGCAGCGATACGAGCATGCCGAGGATCAGGTTCAGGTAGGCGACGTCGGGCACCGCCGACTGCACGAAGATGACCGAGCCCTCGGGGTCGATCCCCGCCGCCAGATAATCCAGTACCATCTCCCGGATGTTCTCCGGCACCTCGGCGATCGCCTCCTTTTCGGGCCGCGTGGTCAACGTGTGCAGGTCGGCGATGATGAAGAAGCACTCGTGGGTGGTCTGGAGCCGGACGCGATTCTGCAGGCTGCCGACCCAGTGGCCGAGGTGCATGCGGCCCGTCGGCCGATCGCCCGTCAGGATTCGTCGTCGAGTCACCGTCGTCGCTCGCTCCGGTTCAGCTCAGCCACTGCCGGATGGCCGAGGTGCGGATCGCCCAGTCGGGCATGCGGAACAGGTAGGCGGCCCGGCGAGCCAGCGATGCGCCGCCACCATCCAGGACCACGCCCTTCACGTCCGCCACCGCCTCGCTCCGACTCACGCGGACGAAGTCGCCGAGGTGGCCGTAGTCGTACTCCGCGCGCGGCAGTCCGTCCTTCAGCCAGGTCCTGAGATTTCGGGCCACGATGTCCGATTGCTGGTACGCCGCCTGGGCCGTGTCGGGGAGCGGCGCACCGACCTCGCGGCCCGGGTAGCTGATCGCATCGCCCAGGACGAAGACGTGCGGAACGCCCGGAAGCTGAAGCGTGCGCTCGACCCGGACTCCATGCCGGCCGTGTCGCTCCACCGGGAGCGACTGGAGGAGCGGGCTCGGCTGGATCCCCGCCGTCCAGGCGACGACCGCCGCTTCGAGCTCCTGCTCACCGCCGTTCTGGAACCGGACCGCCTGCTCCTCCACCTCGAGCACCCGGATCGACGTGCGCACCTCGATGCCGCGCTCCTCCATCTTGCTTCGCACCATCCGGCGCACGCCCTCGGAGAGGCCGCGCAGGATCTCGTCCATCGCCTCGAGCACGATCACACGCGGCCCGGTGGTCGTACGGCCTTCGCGGCTGAGGATCTCGCCGAGTGCGAAAGCGAGCTCGACGCCGACGACGCCGCCCCCCACCACACACGCCGGCCGCCCACCCTCCGCCCAGTCACGAACCTTCAGCGTCGTCCGCATCCGGTCCGCGTCCTCGAAGGAGTAGAACGAGATCGCGTGCTCCCGTGCGCCGGCCACACCATGGTAGGAAGGAACCGATCCCGGTGCCAGGACGAGGACGTCGAAATCGAGCGTGCGACCGTCCTCCAACTCCACGCGTCGGGCCTGCACATCCAGATCGCGCACCCGTGCCTGGATGAGCTCGACCTCGGCGGACGGGATCAGCGTGTCGTACGACGGGGCTACGACATCCGCTTCCAGCTCGTCGGCCAGATACTCGTAGAGGAGGGGCGTGAAGACGAACCGATCGCGTTGATCGATCGCCGTGACACGCGTGCCCTCGGGGACGTCGTCCAGGAACTGGCGCAACGCGTAGAGCCCCCCGAAGCCGAGACCGATGAATACGACGTGAGCCAAGTGGCCTCCCCTCGATCTCCTGGATTCAAAACGAGTCTTCCAGGGCGACAGCGTGCAACTCGCGTTCCGTGGTTGGGCCGGCCGGTGGGCTGCGGGGATTGCCGCCCGACGGCGGCGGGAGTCGGCCGGCCACGCCGCCGGGGACGGCTCCTGATGGCATGGGGAGCGGCCGATTTGCAGCGGGGACCGGTTTGTCGCCAGCGCAGGGCTGGAGCCGTCACGCGGCCGCCGCCGCGTCGCCTCGCGCATCGAGGAACTGCCGGCGCCGAACCTGCGCCCGCCGAAACAGCCCCTCCCACTCGTCCCCCTCCCTCTCCACCCGCTCCGGTGCCTCGGTCATCGGAAATCCTCTCGGGTCCAGATCGTCGTCGACCTCGTCCCATCGGATCGGCAGAGAAACAGGTGCGCCGGGACGGGCACGGACCGAGTAGGGCGCGACGGCAGTCTTGCCCCGGGCATTCTGGAGGTGGTCGATGTAGACGCGGTAGCCGCGCCGGTCCACCGATCGCTCGACGGTGGCCAGCGAGGGCTCGTCCGCTGCAACCGTCTCCGGCAGACCGAGTGCGTCGATCCGCTCACGGAGTGTATGAGCCACCCGGACTACCTTCTTGAAGCCAGCGCCCGGGCTCGGGTCCAGGTCGAAGATCACCCAGTCGGGACGATCCAGCGCCGATAGGCGCGAGTGCCAGGGGTGAAACTCGACCGCACCCATTTGCACGAGATAGTAGAGCGTGGCGCGCGCGCCGATGAAGCGTAGCGCCGGCTCCCCCTCCGCCGTGAACACCTTGGCCGTCCTCACGCCATCCGGTGCCTTGGGAGACGCCCGCTGCTGCACCACCGCCTCGCCCTCGATCCCCTCGTGGTAGCGCTTCACCATGAGTGGGCGCTCGCCCAGATAGCGGAGCATTACAGCCGCGATCCGGACGTAATAGCGCAACATGTCGCCCTTGGTGAGATGCTCCCGTGGCCAGAGCACACGGTCCAGACTCGTGAAGTGAAGCCCTTCCACCTCCACCTCACGGCCGTCGCGCTCCCCACGCTCCAGTTCCTCGATCAGGCGATCGGAGTTCATGACGGGCAGACGCAGCAAGATCGGAACCGTCGACGGGACGGCCCCTGCACGGCACAAGAAAGCCCGGAACCGATCGTTCAGTCCCGGGCCCCCCTTTCACAACCCGCCGGCCTCCTCAGGCCGCTCGCTCCGCCTTGCGGTGGATCCGTCGCAGGTAGGCGATCGCGTCCGTCGCCTGCTTCACCGACAGCCCCTTTTCGAGCTGGGCCACCACGCGCTCGCGGATGTCCTCGCTCACCACCTCGGACGACGCCAGCGCACGCAGCTCGTCGAGCTGCTCGGCGCTGGCCGGCTGCTCGGCCGCCTGCCTTGCCTGAACCGTGCGCGACGTCGGGAAGTTCAGGTTCGCCAGCGCTCTGCCGATCGCCGAGGTTTCGCAGTTCTCGATGAAGCTCGTCTTGTTGACGTAGCCCACCCCCTCCCGCTCGTACGCCCACCCCGTCGTCGGGTTCGCGTCATCGCGGTCGCGGTAAACCGTGGCCTTGAAGACGACCATGTCGCCCTCCAGCCGCACCATCTCCGTCTGGATGGAGCCGTCCGGATAGCGTTCGTAGAACGCCCGGATCCGCTCGGCCACATCCACGTAATCCTTCATGTCGAAGCTGTCCCTGGCCATACGCCCCCTGCAACGAAACTGCTTGTGATACCTGGCCTTACGACCTCATCTGATACCCCTTCCCGCAGCACGCCGTTCCCGAACAAAAACCGAAAAACACCCTCCTCCGGACCCGGTCGTCGAGTCACGGGAGCAAGGGTGCGGAGGCGTCGGCACCCCTCGGATCCTCTCCGCGTTCTGCATCCTGCACCCCATCCTGAATCCCGATCCCGCCGCCAAGTCGCGTCGACTGGAAGCCGGCCCGGGAACGTGGTACACCTCTTGCGCCGAAGCCGTTCGGGAACGAGTCCAGGAGGCGCGATGGCCGAGTACGAGCCGGTGTTTCGAACCCCCGAACTGGGCCCTGGCAACATGCGTGAAGTACACGCGCACGGGGAGGATCTGGTCCTGCTCAACGTGGGCCAGACGTACTACGCGCTGTCGGCGCACTGTCCGAATGATGGGACGAACCTGGCCACCGAGGGCCGGCTCGAGGGCGACCTGCTGGTCTGTCCGAACGACGAGTGGACGTTCGACGTTCGCACGGGCCAGCGGGTCCGACCTCCCGGTGGGCCAGCACTACGGCGTTATACGATCCGGGTGGAAGAGAACGAGATCCAGGTCGGACCACCGCTGCCCAGGGCGGCGTAGCCATGTCGCCGGAAAGCGGTGTCCATCCCCGGTGATCCGTTCGGCCGGGACCCGAGGCGCCCTCTTCTAGGCGCGATCTTCGTCGGTCTCGAGGGAGCGCGCGGTCCGGAAGAGCGCGATCAACTCGTCGTCGTAGAGCCGCTCGAATGCGCCTTTGGGCAGGAGCGCCTCACGGCGGGGCGTCTCGGGATCGTCGCCCCGAAAGAAGCGGACGGCGACGATGGGCGCGGGGGCGAGCGCCCTGGCCCCCGCGCCCCCTTCTCCGGCGATCCGTGCGATCCAGACCTCGGAATCGACGTGGAAGGTGCGTGTTGGCTGATCGGGCTCGTTGATCGGCTCCGGGCTCGGCGCCTCGGTCGCGGTCTTTCGGATGAGGTCGCGGACGGCTTCGGTGACTGGAATCGGCCGGGGTCCGGACGTACGGTCGTCCTCACTCATTCTTCATCTGTCGATCTGTCCTCGTAGTAGTCCACGAACAGGTTCGGGTCCTCGTAGAGCCGGAGTCGGTGCAGGGTGGTGCCCTCGGGCAGCGCGTCGGCGATACGGGGCCAGAGGTAGGCGAGGATGTTCTCGGTCGTGGGCACGAGCCCGCCGTAGAGATC
>CALKIP010000174.1 GCA_937995995.1 uncultured bacterium | reverse complement strand
CCCGGTCGCGCTGCCGTTCCTGCCCGACGGCGGAGCGCCGGCTGAGCAGGCCGCGGCTTCTGACGAGGGCACCGCTCCCGTCGAGCAGGCGCTTCCCGAGAGTTCCGCGCCGGTGTTCGAGACTGGGCTGAGCCCGGACTTCGGCGTAGCGGACACCGAGGCCGATAGCGAGGATCCCGAGGCCTTTCCGATCGACGCGTTCATCATCCCCGACGATTCGGAGCGCATGCCGGCGGGTTTCGATTCGGAGTCTCTGAACCTTTCGGAGCCGATTTCGAACGTGGCGTCCCCGACGACCCTCGACCGGACCAGCCGCCTCGCCGACCGTCTCGAGGCGTTGGCCAGGAAGCTCCGGGCTCAGGGGCCTGCGGCCCTCGGCAGCGGCCTCGATTCCGGAGATCGCTTCGACGCAGTCCTGGCGGGACTCCTCGCGGGGTACCTGGCCGCGGGCGATGAGTAGCGCCGTCAGCGACGAACTCGCCGAACGGCTCCGCGCAACGGTGCGCGACATCCCGGATTTCCCTGAGCCCGGGATCCTGTTCAAGGACATAACACCGGTCCTCGCCGATCCGGAGCTATTCCCGGCAGTCGTGAAGGCGCTCGCCGAACCCTTCGGCGCGGAATCGATCGATCGCGTGGTCGGGATCGAATCACGCGGCTTCATCTTCGCCGCGCCACTCGCCATCAGCGCCGGCGCCGCCTTCGTACCGATCCGCAAGCCCGGCAAGCTGCCCCACCGCACGCTCCGCGTCGAGTACCAGCTCGAATACGGAACCGACGCCCTCGAGGCCCACGTTGATGCGATCCGGCCCGGCGACCGTGTCCTCCTCGTGGACGACGTCCTCGCCACCGGGGGGACGGCCGCTGCCGCGGTCAGTCTGATCGAGCGGTTGGGCGGACACCTGGTCGGCACCGCGTTCGTGGTCGAACTCGCCGCCCTGGGCGGTCGGGAGCGCCTCCCGGGCCTGCCCGTGCACTCCCTGCTACGCTTCGCCATCGGTTGAAGTCGGGCCCGGTTTCCGTTAAATTACAAAGCTTCCGATCCACATCGGGCCCGTAGCTCAGATGGATAGAGCGGTCGCCTCCTAAGCGACAGGTCGCGCGTTCGACTCGCGCCGGGCCCACTACGGGCGAGCGGTCGTTTTCCAACCGGAGAACGACCGCTTTTTTTGTATTCGAGGCGAGAGGGTCGGAACTTCACGCCGTTAGCTTGCGCAGCCGAGTGCTGAGGTCGTGCTGCGTTTGGGCCAGCCCTGGCCGGTCGGACTGTGTGGCGTCGTTATGTCGCGTCGGGGCATGGGTTTCGGCTGGGAGGGGGCATGGTTGTTGCCGCCCGAAGCGGTCCACGAAGGAGGCGGCGATGGTGGACTCCGGAGAAGCGAATCGGGTGATGCATCCTCACTGGAGGACGTACCCGACGGCCTTCGAGGATTTCCTGACCCTTCAGAAGGTCCACGGCGTCGGCCCACTTGCATACTGGGTGCGTGTGGTACCGTGGAGGCGTTTCTGGAAGCGCCCACGGAGGAAGTCGCACACAGGATGCGGGGCAAGCTGAGCTCGCACTTTGTCGCATGGATCCAGAGACGTGCGCGGCGCATCTGGAATGGGCGCGACGCTCCTACCAGGATAGGCGGCCCGCGCAGACGCGCCAGGGCGGAGTGGCATACCAGTCTGACGGCAGTCGACGACTTTATCGCCATCCAACGTGTCCCTGGTATCGGGCCACGCCGGGCCGAGGTCATCCTTTCCACCTTTGGTTCGATCAGTGGCTTTCTGGCGGACACGCCGGAAGGCGTAGCCGAGCGGACCAGGGGGAGAATCGGCGCCGATTTCGCCGCCCGCCTCCAATCGGAGGCACATCGACTGGACCTTGGTGCGAGCTGGGATCACCTTCGGGAGGTCCTGGAGGCCGGCGTCGGCTCGCTGCAGGTGATTGCTACGGAATCCCCGACGGACGATCCGACGTCTTCCCGGCCACCACGCTGGCTCCGAGGCGCGGTGCAGCGCTTCGGCAATCGTGTGGGAAGTCTTCGACATTTCCTGGGTAGCTGGGCGCCGACGCCCTCGACGACCAATCTGTGAGACGACCCCTGTACGCCTGATCCCGTCGTCCTCCTGACCCCTCCATGAGAAGACAGGCACGTCTGCCCACGGCGCTCCTGAGCGGCGGTGGGCGCCACGCCATGTCGAGGCGCCCACGTGGTTTTGCCATCCCCGGGTTCTTCGACGCCAGCGGCGCTTTCGCCATTCGATGGCTCACCCTACATTCCCACGGTCATGATTATGATGCGACGGGTTCCGGTCCTGGTCGTCCTCCTGGCGCTGGCCGCCGCCGCGCCCGGGTGGGCACAGTTGCGCCTGCCGAAGCCGGTGGGCTACGTGAACGATTTCGCCGGGGTCCTCGACCCGGCAATGGAGCAGCGGATCGAGCGGGTCATCGACGAGGTCCGCGCAAAGAGCGGCGGCGAGATCGTCGTCGTCACCCTGACCTCGCTCGAGGGGCGCACGCGCGACGAAGTGGCGCTCCAGATCGGTCGGGAGTGGGGAGTCGGCCGGGCCGGCGAGCCCGGCGATCCGGCGCGAAACACCGGCATCGTCGTGCTCGTCGTCCCGAAGGAGACCGCACCCGATGGGCGCGGCCAGCTCAAGATCGAGACGGGGATCGGCACGACGCGCTTCATCACCGCCGCCCAGGCGGGCCGGATCGCCGACCGGTACATGATCCCCTACTTCCAGCAGGGCGATTACGGCAACGGTATCCTGGCCGGAGTGGGCGCCCTGGCCATGCGGTATGCGGAGGAGTTCGGCTTCGAGCTGACAGGAGAGGTGCCAGCGCCTCCACCCGAGAGGGAGTCGCCCGGCAATCCGGTCGTGGCGCTCATCGTCCTCGTGATCGTCGTCCTCGTCTTCCTCCGGGCCCTGTCCCGGGGCGGCCCCCGGGGGCCATTCGGAGGGGGCGGTGGGCGGCGTGGCTACCGTGGCCCGATCATCTTCCCGTTCCCGATGGGTGGTGGACACCGGGGCGGGTGGGGTGGCTTCGGCGGTGGCTTCGGCGGTTTCGGAGGAGGCGGAGGATTCGGTGGCTTTGGCGGAGGGGGCGGCTTCGGCGGTGGCGGAGCCGGACGGAGCTGGTAAAGGAGGGGCGATGACGGAACCGAAGCAGACGGCTGCGGCGTTCACGCGTGCACTGGAAGAGCGGATGGGCGGACGGGTGCACAGCGTGGTCCTCTACGGCTCCGTGGCGCGCGGGGAGGCGGTCGAGGGCGTGAGCGACATCAACGTACTCGTCCTCCTGGATCGGGTCGATTCCACGGCGCTCCAGGAACTCGCTCCACTCGCGCGGCGCTGGACCGAGTCGGGTAACACGGCGCCCCTTCTCATGGCGGAAGATGAGTGGCGCCAGGCGGCGGACGTCTTCGCCATCGAGCTGAGCGACATGAAGGATGCACACGACATCCTCCACGGCCGCGATCCGCTCACGGAGTTGACGGTCGAGTTCTCGGCGCTGCGCCTTCAGGTGGAGAGGGAGTTGCGGGGCAAGCTGATCCAGCTCCGCGAAGGGATGCTCCTCTCCGGGGATGACCAGCAGGCCATCGGCAAGCTCCTCCTCGTGGCGCTCCCGTCCTTCCTCACCTATCTACGAGCCACGCTGCGCCTGGTCGATCGGCCGGTGCCGGCGACGAGTCCGGAGGTGCTCGAGCAGGCGGGCGTGGTGCTCGGCGTCGACCCGGCGCCGCTACTGCGCGTCTGGGAGGCGCGCTCACGGCGCCACGCCGTGAAGGCGAGCCTGGACGCGGCGCTGGTCAATGGTTACTACGCGGTGGCGGAGAAGACGGCCGCCTTCGTCGACAACTTATAGGACGCGAGGATGCTATGATCGCACGGTGGGCGTGGGTGCCGCTGTTGCTACTCGTCAGCGGCTGCGGCTACAACCGGATCCAGGAGCTCGACGAGCGGGTGGAAGAGATGCGCTCCAACATCGAGACCGAGCTCGTTCGGCGCAACGACCTGATCCCGAATCTGGTCGCGACGGTCGACGAGGCCGCGGCGTTCGAACAGGAGACCTTCACCGAGGTCGCTCGAGCGCGTGCCGGACTCGCGCAGGCGAGCGAGCAGGTCGACCAGGCCATCCAGCAGGGCGCCGATGCCGAGGAGCTGAGCCGCGCGAGTGCCGCGGTCAGCGAAAACCTGCGCACCTTCCTCAACATCTCCGTCGAGGCGTACCCGACGCTTCGCGCCAATCAGAACTTCATCGCCCTGCAGGACGAGCTGACGGCCACGGAGAACCGGATCGCCGTCTCGCGGCGGGACTACAACGAGGCCGTCCGGACGTACAACACCTACATCCGCCAGTTCCCGCAGACGATCACCGCGCGGGTGATCGGCGCCGAGCGGAAGGAGTCGTTCCAGGCGCCTCCGGGAACGACTGAGGCGCCGACCGTCGAGTTCAACCGCCAGTGATCCAGACGCCCGGTAGCCCTCACACTCCCCGGTAACGCGAGGTGATCGGCAGGCGACGGTCCTTGCCGAAGGCACGCGGCGTGATCTTGATCCCGGGCGGCGCCTGCCGACGCTTGTACTCGCTGCGATCGACCAGGGCGACGACGCGCCGGACGACTTCCGGGTCGAAGCCCGCCTCGATGAAGGTCTCCAGGCTCCAGTCCCGCTCGACGTAACGCTCGAGGATGGGATCCAGAACCTCGTACGGCGGGAGCGAATCCTCGTCTACCTGCCCCGGTCGCAGCTCCGCCGATGGCGCCTTCTCGATCGTGCTCCCGGGGATCACCGCTCCCGAGGGCAGTTCGTTGCGCCACCGCGCGAGCTCGTAGATCAGCGTCTTCGAGACGTCCTTGAGTGGGGCGAAGCCGCCGGCCATGTCGCCGTAGAGGGTGCTGTAGCCGGTGGCTACCTCGCTCTTGTTCTCCGAGACCAGGACCAGCCAGCCGAACTTGTTGGAAAGCGCCATGAGGAGCATCCCGCGGATTCGCGCCTGGATGTTCTCCTCCGTGAGATCGGGTTCCCGCCCCTGGAAGGTCGGGGCCAACGTGTCCAGCATGGCCTGGAAGGGGTCTTCGATCGACATCGTGAGCAGTTCGATCCCGAGCGCCTCGGCCAGGGCCTGGGCATCGGTGCGACTCCCTTCGGAGGAGTAGCGCGAGGGCATGGAGACGCCGGTCACATTCTCCGCGCCGAGAGCGTCCGCTGCAATCGTCGTGACCAAGGCGGAGTCGATTCCACCCGAAACCCCGAGTACGACGCGCTCGAATCCGTTCTTGCGTACGTAGTCGCGCGTGCCCTGGACGAGAGCGCCGTAGACTTCCGCAAGATCATCGTGCCCCACCGGTGGCGCAGTCGGGAGGGCTGCGCGGTCATGTGCAGGGTGCTCGGAGATGACGTGCCGCTCGATCGCACGGCCACCCGAAGCACCGAGGTAGCGGCGCCTGGGATCGTGCAGGCGAGTGCGGCGGACATCCTCCAGGACGATGTCGCTCACGAGCAGCTCCTCACGAAACGGCGGCGCCTCTGCCAGACACTCACCCGACGCATCGACGACGATGCTGTTGCCGTCGAAGACCAGTTCATCCTGCCCGCCGACCTGGTTCACGTACGCCACGGCAACGGAGTAATCCATGGCCCGAGTCGCGAGCATCCGTTGCCGGCTACGCCATTTGCGGCGGTGGAAGGGAGAAGCGTTGACGTTGACGATGATGTCGGCACCGGAGAGGCCCATCCGGGCGACCGGCCCGCCCGGGGACCAGATGTCCTCGCAGATCGTCACCCCGACCCATGCACCCGCCACCTTGTAGAGCGCCACATCCGCACCCACCCGGAAGTAGCGGTGTTCGTCGAAGACGCCGTAATTCGGCAGCCGGTGCTTGCGGTAGATTCCGACCAGTTCGCCGTCATGGAGGATGGCCGCGGCGTTGTAGAGGTCCGTCTCCTGGTCCACGAAACCGACCACGGCCGTGATCCCCGACGTTTGACCGGCCAACTCCTTCAGTGCCACGAGGTTGGCTTCCACGAACGCCGGTTTGAGCAGCAGGTCCTCTGGGGGGTAGCCCGTGACTGCCAACTCCGGAAAGGCGACGAGGTCCACCTGTGCCGCACGAGCCCGGTCGATGTACTCGGCGATCTTCGCCGAGTTGCCCGAGAGGTCGCCGACCGTAGTGTTGATCTGTGCGAGTCCGACCCTGAACCGTCTCATTCGATCGCTCTCCCGATACGCGCCCGCACGCGAAAAACGTCGCTCAATTCAGTTCGCGCTCACACGCGCGACGCCGTCCGGGCCGCGGGAATGTACGGTGGCGCTTGCGCATGCGGCAACCGCGGCCCGACTCGCCATTGCCGTCGAATCCACCCACCGGGCAGCACCATGAGCACCGCCGTGAGCAGGTAACGCTCCGCCGTGTCCGGCACCGATGGTCGATGTGTCAGTTGTGGTAACTTGCGATGGCACCACGGGTTAGGTGCGTTCAGGGTACGGGGCTTGCACTAAATCTAGGGTGCGCGGAGGCAGTGGGAACCGCTTCTGGAGCGAGGAGGTCACATGGCGTACCGTGAGAATCTAGGCAACGAACCGGGGATCGGTAGGGAATCGGAGCCCCGTACCGGGATGGAAGGCATGCGATCGCCGGGTGCGCAGAAGTCGCCGGGCGTGACCGATCAGGCAAAGGGTCTAGCCGGAAAGGTGAAGAACCAGGCGAAGGACGTGGTCGAGGGCGGGAAATCGCGTGCGGCGAGCCAGATCGACCGCGTAAGCGACCGCATCGACGACCGCGCGAATCGGATGGAGTTGGAGGGCGGCCTCAAGGGCCAGGCCGGCAAGATGATGCACAAGGCGGGAGATGTGCTCGAGAATACGGCCGGCTACCTCCGCACGCACGACATCGGCACGATCAGCGATGATCTGAAGGGGCAGATCCGGTCGCACCCGTACCTGAGCGTAGGTGCTGCGCTCGGAGCAGGGTTCGTCCTGGGTCGGGTCCTTGGCGGAGAGGAAGAAGAGGAGGAGAGCCGGTTCCGCGAGCGCGAGCTGCGAATGCGGCCGATCGAGCGGGAATGGCGAGGGGGCAGCAACTGGAAGGGCCAGCTCGGCAATGCGCTGATGGGCGGGCTGAGCGGAATGGTCGAACATAGGATGCGCGGCCGCTAGGTCGGGAACCCGGCCCTCGGGCCGAACCCGGGATACCGTACGTCTCGCCACGGGCCGCCTTCGGGCGGCCCGTCGGCATGCCGCGGCGTGAGGCTGCCGGCCTCGCCCCTTGACACGTGGCCCCGAGGCGTGGCATCGTTGGATCCGTTCCCACGGCCAATCTGCGGTCGATTCCTCCCCCAGCACAGGCGTGTGCGAACTCCGCAACGCCAAACCCGATCAACATTTCAGCATCGCTCTGACGGAGGCAGCAATGAGGCGCTATATCATCGCTCTGGCGTTGCTCGTTCTCAGCGCAACGCCTGCCAGGGCGCAAGAGGAACTGTTGCAGAGCTGCGCCCGGGCTGCACCGAGCCAGAGCGTTCCGGAGCCCGTTGGCGATCAGTTCCGTTTCCTCTGTGCCCAGGTGGTCCACGCGGTCGGCAACGTGCAGCCCAGCGTCGGGATCGCGTTCTCGGGTGGCAACCCGGTACTCGGCACCGGAAGCACGCTGGGCCGCCGCATGGGCGTCTTCCCACGCATCAGCGTATCGGCTCGCGCCAACGTAGCGCTGGCGGATGTGCCGGACATCTTCGACGGCTACTCGGCGCAGATCGGCGATGGGGCAGAGCGGCTCGGCGCGGTCCAGGCCGTGGGAGCACCGGTCGCATCGATCCAGGGCGACATCGCGATCGGGCTTTTCAACGGGCTTTCGCTCGGGCCGGCGGTGGGGGGCTTCGGGGCCGTCGATCTCCTCGGCAGCGTGGCCTTCGTCCCGAGGTTCGAGGAGGCGGGCCTCACCGATGCCATCACGAACATCGGCGCAGGCGCACGCATCGGGCTGCTGCAGCAGGGATTGATCGCGCCCGGAATCTCGGTTTCGGCCATGTACCGTCGCATGGGCGAGGTCTCGTTCGGCGATGTGTCCGCGGGTGATCCGGGTGCATTCTCGAGTGATCTGCGAACGCTCAGCCTGCGCGGCGTGGTGAGCAAGGGCATCCTGCTCTTCGACTTGGCCGTCGGCGCCGGCTACGACCGCTACACGAGCGACATGCAGTTGGATTGGCTCCTCACCTGTGCCACCTCCGAGTGCCTCTCGGCGAACGGGGGAAGTGCCGTCACGCTCCGGGGCGACATCGCCGGCGAGATGACGACCGCCGCGTGGAACGTCTTCGGCAACTTCTCGCTCAACTTGCTGATGCTCCACCTGGTCGGCGAGGTCGGCTATCAGAAGTCGATGGAGCCGATCACCCTGGACGACCTTCGCAACGCTGGCTTGCCGGAGCAGCCCTACACCACCGAGGCGCTGGAAGGCGGCCGCCTCTTCGGCAGTGTGGGGTTGAGAATCTCCCTCTGAGCGATCGCGACGCCGAAGGCAACACGCGCCGGCGGGCCTGACCCTGGGCCCGCCGGCGCGTGTTGCATCCAGAGCCTGGTACGCACACTCAGACCGTGCGGCGAGTCTGACGACAGGGCCGGACCAGCTTCGGTGAAGCGGCTCCGGGCGACCA
The DNA here is from genome assembly GCA_937995995.1 of uncultured bacterium. Lineage (GTDB taxonomy): Bacteria > Gemmatimonadota > Gemmatimonadetes > Longimicrobiales > RSA9 > CALBZE01. The sequence continues at coordinate 4,479 of CALKIP010000174.1, read as the reverse complement.
CCCTGTGACGGCCGCTGCGAGATCACGTCCCGGATGCCGGCCCACCAGCCTCAGACCAACCGTCGCACCGCCCACCAGACCAGAAGGACCACGCCGACGATGAGGAGCAGGTGGATGAGGAAGCCGGCCGTCTTGAAGACCAGCCAGCCCACCATCCACGCGATGATCAGAAGGATGCCGATCCAGATCAGGGCGTTCATGAGTGCCTCACGGTCAGGTCTCGCACGTCGCGGCCGGGCGCTGAGTGGGTCAAGATTCGTTCCGCTTCGGTTGGAGAGGTGGCGGTTTCGGTTGCCGAGGAGCCGGCTCGTCGTCTGAGGTGACGTTGAATGGTTCCCCGATTTTCGGTATCTTTCGCAGTCTACACGTGTAAAGGACGACTTGACGCAGGACTGCGGACCGATGCCGATGATGCAGACGAACGGGGCAGGGGCCGGCGACGGCGCCGCCATCGAGGTGTCCGGCATCGCGCGCCGATTCGGGCACCGCTGGGCCCTTCGAGGCGTGTCGCTACGCGTGGAGCCCGGAGAGGTGGCCGCACTGATCGGCCACAACGGGAGTGGCAAGACGACCCTGCTCCGGGTAATCTCGACGGCGATCCGCCCGACGCGCGGCACGGGACGCATCTTCGGCTTCGACCTCGTCCGCGATGCCCATCGCATCCGCGAACTGCTCGGCGTGCTCGGCCATTCGCCGGGGCTGTACGGTGATCTCACCGCACGTGAGAACCTCGAGTTCGCGCAGCGCATGGCAGGCGCCACCCCCGATCGACGAGAGATCGAGTCGTCGCTCGAAGCCGTGGGCCTCGAACGCGAGGCGGAGGAGTTCGTCCGGACCTTCTCGGCGGGGATGCAGCGACGCCTGGCACTGGCACGGCTGATCCTGAGGCAGCCGCGGCTCATCCTCCTCGACGAGCCGTACGCGGCGTTCGACGCCGACGGTATCGAACGGGTCAACGCGCTCCTCGCCCGTCACAAGGCGACCGGGGGCGCGGCCATCGTCGCGACCCACGACCTCGCCCGGGCGGAGCCGGTCGTCGATCGGGTCTGGGCCATCGCCCAGGGACGGCTCATCGGCGAGGACGGGCAGGAACCTCCACTCGGCCACGAGGGTTCCACACGCGAGACGATCGGCAAGGAAGGGGAGAAGGCGATCCGATGACGTGGCGCGCGGAACTCACGCGCGCGGCAGCGCTCGCGTGGAAGGACCTGACCACCGAACGGCGCACCAAGGCGAACTTCAACGCCGTGGTGTTCCTGGCCGGACTCATCCTGCTCCTCTTCGGCTTCGCACTCGGCCCCGACGCTAATGCGCTCAGAGCCGCTGCTGCAGGCGTGCTCTGGCTCACCGTACTCTTCAGCGGCGTGCTCGCCTTCAATCGGTCGTACCAGCTCGAGCTCGAGAACGGCGCGCTCGAGATGCTTCTGCTCTACCCGGGCAGCCGCAAAGCGATTTTCCTGGGGAAGCTCCTCGCCAATCTCGCCTTCGTTCTGCTGGTCGAGATCCTCGTCGTCCCGATCGCGGCGATCCTCTACGATCTGCCGCTGTCGGGGCCAATGCCCGGGCTCGCCGCGGTGCTGGTCCTCGGCACGATCGGATTCGTGACGCTCGGCACGTTTTACGCCTCCATGGCCAGTCGCGTGCGCGCGCGCGAGGTGCTGCTCCCGCTGCTCCTCTTCCCGATGATCGTGCCGGTGCTGCTGGCCTCGGTAGAGGCGACATCGGCGGTCCTGGCGGGCGACCCGATGGGTGACGCCGGCGCGTGGCTGCGCCTGCTCGTCGCCTTCGATGCGATCTTCATTGTCGCGTCGCTATTCGCATTCGAACACGTGATCGACGAATAAGATGACACAGACGACCTCAAGTCGTTTCGCAGATCGCTCGCCCCGGGGGGGCAAGCTCGTGACCGTACTCGGCTGGCTCGCTCTCGTCGCCGTGGCAGGCGCCAACGCGTTCGCATTTACCGCCTCGCGGCCCGACCGTGACATGGGGCATCTCCAGAAGATCATGTACGTGCACGTGCCGGCCGCGTGGACGTTTGATCCGACGGCAGGATGTCGTTTTCGTGGTGAGCCTGCTCTACCTCTGGCGGCGCAAGGAGGGCTACGACCTCTTTGCCGCGGCTACGGTGGAGGCGGGCGTCGTGCTCACGGCGCTCACGCTCGCACTCGGCTCGATCTGGGCGAGGCCGACGTGGGGCGTGTGGTGGACGTGGGACCCGCGTCTGACGAGCACGGCGATCATGCTCGTCATCTACGCGGGCTACCTCGCACTGCGCTCCTTCACCGATGATGCGGAGCGGCGCGCGCGCTGGAGTGCGGCCGTCGGGATCCTGGCCTTCCTCAACGTCCCGATTGTCTACCTGTCGGTACGCTGGTGGCGCAGCATCCACCAGGTGCAGTCGAGCCCATCGACGGTCGATCCGAGCTATGCGCTGGGGCTCGAGCTGAACTTCGCGGCGTTCATGCTCGTGCTGGCGTATTTCGTCGCTCGGCGCTACCATGCCGCTCGGCTCGAGCGGGCCGTGGAGGAAGCGCTGGAGGAAGCGGCGCTCGAGAGAGGAGCCGTTCATGTCTGAATGGGGTTATGTGGGGGTGGCCTACGGTCTGACGTGGCTCACCCTGATCGGATACGGAATCTACCTGGGAAGTCGTGTGCGGCGAGCCCGGCGACTGCTGGAACGCACGACGAGGGAGGTGGAACGATGAGCACGGCGAAGCGCACGGGTCGCATGGGGCTGGTCCTCGGCCTGGTCATCATTCTGGGCGGGTTCGCGTACCTGCTCTACGGCGGCATCGGCGACAACCTGGTCTACTTCGTCACACCGAGCGAACTGGTCGAGCGAGGCGAGGCTGCGTACGACACGCCGGTCCGCCTCGGTGGCATGGTGGCGCCCGGTACGGTGAAGTGGGACGCGGAGGCGCTGGACCTCCGCTTCACGGTCACGGACGGCGTCGAGTCGTTCGAGGTGCATTCGAGCGGCGCTCCGCCGCAGATGTTCCGAGACGGGATCGGCGTCGTGGTCGAGGGGCGGTACACGCGTGACGGCGTCTTCGAGTCGACCAACCTCATGGTGAAGCACTCGAACGAGTACCGCCCGCCGCCCGAGGGACACGAGCCGGAGAAGATGTACGAGAGTCTCGTGCGTGAGGGGCCGCAATCGTGATTTCCACTCTCGGGTTCGGTACCCTTGCAGTGGCGCTGGCGCTGGCGTCCTACGGCGCCGTCGCGGCCGTCGTCGGCGTGCGTCGACGGCGACCGGAGCTCATCCAGAGCGCCAAGATGGTGGCGTACGTCAACTTCGGGCTGCTCTCGCTGGCCAACCTGGCGATGATCTACGCGCTGGTGACGCACGACTTCAGCGTTTCGTACGTCGCCCAGGTCGGCAGCCGCTCGACGCCGCTTTTCATCACGATCATCTCGCTCTGGAGCGCGCTCGAGGGCTCGATCCTCTTCTGGGGGTGGGTGCTCGCCGCCTACACGGCCGCCGCGGTATGGCTGCACCGTGACCGGCCGGGTGCACTCGTGGCGTACGCGACGGCGACGCTGCTCGTCATCTGCGCCTTCTTCTACATGCTCCTGGTCGGCCCGGCGCACCCCTTCGATCGGGTCTGGCCGGTGCCACCCGACGGACCGGGCCCGAACCCGCTGCTGCAGAACCACATCCTGATGGCGGTGCACCCGCCGCTGCTCTACCTGGGCTACGTGGGGATGTCGGTACCGTTCGCCTTCGCGATCGGCGCGCTCCTCGCCGGCCAGTTGGACGACACCTGGATCCGTCTCACGCGGCGCTGGACGGTCACGGCGTGGATGTTCCTCTCACTGGCCATCATGGCCGGGATGTGGTGGTCGTACGAGGTGCTCGGCTGGGGTGGCTACTGGGCGTGGGACCCGGTCGAGAACGCGTCGTTCATGCCGTGGCTGACCGCGACCGCGTTCCTGCACTCCGTGATGGTGCAGGAGCGGCGTGACATGCTCAAGGTCTGGAACCTGAGTCTGATCGTCTCCACGTTCCTGCTCACGATTCTGGGCACGTTCCTGACGCGGAGCGGTATCGTCCTCTCGGTACACGCCTTTGCCCAGGGCACGATCGGCTACTATTTCCTGGGCTTCATCGCCGTGGGCCTCGTCGTGTCCCTGGTCCTGCTGACCGGTCGCGGCCAGGAGCTGCGCACCGAGGGGAGCATGGACAGCCTCGCGTCCCGGGAGACGGTCTTCCTCTTCAACAACCTGCTCCTGACGGCCTTCACCTTCACGGTCCTCCTCGGCACGCTCTACCCGATCGTGGCCGAGGCGCTTCGTGGCGTGCAGGTCAGCGTGGGCGCGCCGTTCTTCAACAGGATGACGCTCCCGCTCATCGTGGCGCTGCTCTTCCTCATGGGGGTGGGGCCGGCATTGCCGTGGCGTCGCGCGGAGCCGGACGTGCTACGCCGCAAGTTCCTGATCCCTTCGGCCGCGATGCTCGTCGTCGCGGCGGCG
>CALKIP010000173.1 GCA_937995995.1 uncultured bacterium | reverse complement strand
ATGATCGTTTCGCTTCAGCCGGCCCTCGCGCTCGCACTCGCGCTTGCGCTCGCCCGGGGAGTGGACGGGGGAGTGGACGGGGGGGCGCACGGTGCCGATCTTGCACGGGCCGGGCGGCTTTCCGCGTGCCGGTCCATGTGTTGATCCTCTTCGAGTCAGGAGTGAGACGATGATGCGAGCCATCCGTGTGCACGAGCCCGGCGGCGCCGAAGCGCTGCGGTTGGATGAGGTTCCGATCCCCGAGCCGGGTCCGGGTCAGGCCCGGGTCCGGGTCGCCTACGTGGGCGTGAACTTCATCGACGTCTACCACCGCACGGGGCTCTACCCGCTGCCTCTGCCGCTGACGCCGGGCTCGGAGGCCGCGGGCGTGGTCGACGCCGTGGGCGAGGGCGTCGACCAGGTGGGTGTCGGCGAGCGCGTCGCCTATGCGGGGGAGGTGGGGAGCTATGCGGAGCAGGTCGTGGTCGACGCATCGAAGCTGGTGCCGGTCCCCGACGACGTCGACCTGAAGCTCGCGGCCGCCGTCATGCTCCAGGGGATGACGGCGCACTATCTGACGCACAGCACCTTCGCGCTCGGGGAAGGCGACACGGCGCTGGTGCACGCCGCGGCCGGCGGCGTCGGGCTGCTCCTGGTCCAGCTCGCGAAGAAGCGCGGCGCGCGGGTGATCGGCACGACGTCGACGGAGGAGAAGGCGGAGCTCGCACGGGGGGCGGGCGCGGACGAGATCGTCCTCTACACGCGCGAGAGCTTCCGCGACGCGGCCCGGCGTTTCACCGATGGCCGCGGCGTGAGCGTCGTCTACGACTCGGTTGGGAAGACGACCTTCGAGGACAGCCTCGACTCGCTACGCCCACGTGGCATGCTGGTCCTCTTCGGCCAGTCGAGTGGCAAGGTGCCGCCCTTCGACGCATCGGTGCTGGCCGCGAAGGGCTCGCTCTATCTCACGCGCCCGAGCCTGGGCCACTACGTCGCCGAGCGTGACGAGCTGCTCTGGCGTGCCCGCGACCTCTTCGGCTGGATCGAGCGCGGCGAGCTCTCGGTGCGGATCGATCGGACGCTCCCCCTGGCCGACGCCGCGGAGGCGCACCGCCTGCTCGAGGGGCGGAGGACGGCGGGGAAGGTGGTGCTGGAGGGGTAGGTTGTGGGCCGGCCTGCGGCCGGCGGGAGGGCGCCGCCTGGCGGCGGCGCGGGGGCGGGCGTGTCGACGCGCTGCTGCCAGGCGGAGGAGCGCAGCGGGCTGCGCGTCGCTACGGTCGTACCTACGGCCGTACCCGGATCGGGACCGGATTCGGCAGGCTGACCTGACGCAAGTCGTGCGGCGAGGCGATGACGTCATTGTACCAGGCGTCGGAGCGGCTTGCGCCGCCGTGCTCCATGACCCTGCGTGCCAGGTCCATGGCATCGCGGTTGCCCATCCGGATCGAGCCGTGGGAGGCGGCTTTGCCGAGTGAGCTCGTGACCTCGGTTCCGTGCACGGTGTAGGGCGGATTGAAGATCATCTTCACTCGCCCCATCGGATTGCCCTCCTCGCCCGGTCCCCTCGGCTCCTCGCCCTCGGCCCAATCGCTGTCCGGTGGGTGCCACTCGGGGTTCCAGTCCACCTGGTAGATCTTCCAGCTCCCGGTCGGCGTCGGGTATTCGGGCATGCCGACGGCTACCGGGAAGGTGTTGATCACTTCGTCGCCGCGATACTCGTAGAGTTTGCGCTCGGAGATGTCGACGACGATGCGCATCGACTGTGCGGCGTCCGTCCCGCCCACGGCGTCGCGGTTGTCGGCCGCGTCGGCTCCCGCCAGGCCGGGTGCGCCGACGGGACCGGAGCCAGCGGAGCAACCGGCAAGCGGGAGCACGGTGAGGACGGCCGTCCAGATGATCGGTTTGAGGGTCGTTCTCATGCGTGACGGGGTTCGGGTACACAGGACGGCCCCGCGCCTTCAAGCGCGGGGCCGTCGTTCCATGTTCACGCTCATCGGGAATGCAGAAGGCATGCCGCCATACAGCGGCCGCCGGTCCTGGCGGGTGCTCGAGCCGCTCTACCGCCCCGGGCCCAGCACCGCGCCCTTGACCGCCTCCCCATCCAGCCACGTGATGGCGACGTTCCCGCCGCCGGCCGCGACCGTGGGTGCGCTTCCGCCCTCGATCGGGATCGCGACCCGTTCCGGCCGGTCGCGTCCGACGGCGCGCGCCAGGCGGAGCCGGCGCTCGGGGCCGGAGCGATCCTCCCACGCGATCCAGACCTGCCCGCTCGCGTCGGTGCGCATCTTGACCTGTGATGGCGCCATGATCTCGGCACTCGCGAGGGCCACGGGCGCGCCGAAGGTGCGGCCGCCGTCCGACGACGTGGCGTGGAAGACGCCCGATGCGCCCTCCGCGCCCGTGAACCACGCGGCGTGCAGTCGCCCGGTGCCGTCCACGGCCAGCGAGGGGCCGGCGTGGGGACAGGCGTCGATGCGCCACCCGTCGTCGTGCACGGGCGTGGCCGCATGGAAGCTCCGGCCGCCGTCATCCGAGCGGGCGACGACGATGTCGCGGATGCCGCCGTCGAAGACGGTGCGCCAGGCGAGATAGACGGTGCCGTCGGGTGCGACGGTGAGTGCCGTGCGACAGCAGGGGCAGGCGCCCTCGGCCACGATCACGTTCTCGCCGAAAGTGCGTCCGCCGTCCGTGGAGCGGGCGACGCGGATCTGCGGGCCGACATCGTCGACGGCGGCCACACCAGCGGAGCTCGCCGCGTGGCGCGCTGCCGGCAATGTGGCGTGCTGCACCGTGTCGGCCACCGCTCCGTCTTCAGCCGATGCCCCGGCGGCCGGTGCATCGTCCGTCGCACTCCGCGCCTCGGCCATCGCGGCGTCGCGCGCCGCCCGCTCGCGGCCGTCGATCCACGAGACGAGCACCGTGCCGTCGGGGAGCACGGCCAGGTCGTGGAAGGTGTGCGACGCGGGCGGGCCGCCGGCGTCGTCGTTCACGTAGACCGCGGGCTCGAAGGTGCGTCCGCCGTCGGTCGAGCGGGCCAGGCGCAGGTCGCTCGCGGGGAAACGGCGGCCCTCGACCTTGGTGTTGTTCTGCCAGGCCACGTACACCGTGCCGTCCGGACCCGTCGCGACCTGTGCCGGCGCCTGGGCGTGGGGCGCGGCGTCGCCGGGGATGTCGTTGACGCGGACCGGCTCGGCGTAGCTCGCTCCGCCATCGTCGCTGCGCGTCAGGTAGACGTTCGCACGTCCCGTGGCGTCCGGAGCGCCGACCCACGCCACGTAGACGGTGCCGCGCTCCGCATCGATCGCGGTGGTCGGATGCCCGGCCTCGCCCGCCGCGATCGTGGCGAGTATGGCATCGGGCGGTGCCGGCTGCATCGAGCAGCCGGCGGCGACGGCGAGCGCGACCAGGGAAGCCACGAGTCCGGAACGGCGGGCGCCCCGGGTGTGGCCGGATCGAGTCGTTCCTCGTCGCCCGATGCGGATTCTTTCGCCGATTCCTGCTCCAGGCCCGTGCCCGATCCCACGCCCAGAGGACTGGCGTCGGGCTCCGACTCGGCCTCGGGACAGCAGATCTCTCACCAACCTCATCACATCCTCCCGAAATCCAGTTGGAGTCCGGCGTACACCGTGCGCGGCAGCCCGGGCGCGAACTCGCGGCCGCGGAAGTTGCTGTAGCCGGCGCTCTCGGCGTAGCGCGCGTCGGTCAGGTTGTTCAGCCGGACGTAGAAGGTGGTCCCGCGCCGGACGGTGTACGACGCGCGCAGGTGCACGAGGTCGTGGCCGTCGTAGCGCTCGGTGTTGTCGGCGTCGAGCCAGTAGGGGCCGAGGTGGACCCACTCGGCAGTGAGCGTCGCGCCGTCGAGGAAAGAAGGCTCGTAGCGCACGGATGCGTTACCCATACGCCGCGGCGCGCTTTCGATCTCGCGACCGGCGTAGTCCGTCGCCTCGTCGGGGCGCCACGCCTCGTAGCTGTGCTTGGCGTACGACCACGCCAGCTCCGTGGTCAGGCCAGTGGCGAGCTCCGCGCCGAGGCCGAACTCGATTCCGCGGTGCAGCGTCTCGCCGGCGTTCTGCGTCTCGCGGTTGTCGTCGGCGCGCTGGAAAGTGACGATGTCGTCCTTCTTGGTCATGTGGTAGGCGGCTACCTCGTAGCGCAGCCGCGTGCCGATCGTGCCGCGCAGACCGAGCTCGAGGTTGTCCGCCTTGACCGGCTCGAGGCCGACGGTGTTCTCCGCCACCCCTTGGCGGAAGAGCTGCGACTCGGACGGCGCGCGCAGCCCGCGCCCGAAAGAAGTGTAGACGCTCGCGCCCGCGCCCACCTCGAGGACGGCACCGAGCTTCGGACTCAGCTCCGTGTAACGCACCGTCGTGCTCGCCGGGCGGCGGTGCGGGCCCGTGTCGAGTGCGCCGAGACGGTTGTCGTAGTCGTAGCCGATGTGGTCGAAGCGCAGCCCGGCGGTCAGCCGCAGCCGCTCGACCAGAGACGCCTCGGCGTGCAGGTAGGGCGAGACGCCGAGGAACGTCACGGCGTAGTCGTAGATCGTGGAGCCTACCGTGAAGTCGGTGAAGACGTCGCCATCACGGACCGGATCGACGATGTGCTCGACGTGCTCGCCCGGGCTCCAGTCCACGTCGAGCCCGGCGATCAGCCGCGCGTCCAACGGCCGGAAGTCGCGACGGTACTTGAGCAGCACGCCGAGCGAAGCGTTCCTCGTCTCCCACACCGCCGGGTCGTAGGTGAGCGACCAGTTCGGCAGGATGTCCATGGTGTTGTAGCGCGCGAACGGCGTCACGCTGACCAGCGAGGCCGCGGTCTGGCGCTCGTACGCCACCGAGAGCCGCAGCGCATCGACCTCGCGGAAGGAGATCGGCGTCAGGTTGCGCGTCGGCCGCTCTTCGTAATCCGCCTCGGTGAGCCGTGAGGAGCCGGCCGTCTGCTGATCGATCCGTGACCATGCGGCGACGGTCTTGACCCGTGCGCCGCCCGAGAGGTCGTGGTCCCAGCGTAGCGTCGTGCTCACCCGGTCGTAGTCGGTGCCGTCCCGCCAGCCGCCGGAGCGCGTCGCGTTCAGGTCCAGCCGCACGCCCGCATCGCCGGCCACGAAGGCGCCGGAGCCCAGAAAGCGCGTCCAGCCGTAGCCGGGGGCGACGTCGCCCAGCCAGCCGCCGCCCTCGAGCGTGGCCTCGACGCCGGGCGACGCCACCGCAGCTCGCGTTTCGACGTTGACCACGCCGCCGATCGCGTCGCTCCCGTAGAGCGCGGACGACGGGCCCTTCACCACCTCCACGCCGTCCGCCTGGGGCAGGTTGACCTCGTAGAGCGCGTTGTGGTTGAAGAACCCGGTCGAGCGCGTCGGCACGCCGTCCTCGAGGTAGAGGTAGACCGGGTCGGTGGAGAGCGGCTGGCGGATCGCCGTCATATGCCCCTCGCCGCCGGTCACGTTGATCCACACGCCCGGGATCTTGCCCATGACCTCCGACGGGTGCGCCGCGCGTGACTCGCGCAGCGTGGCGCCGTCGACCACGCCGACCGTCGCCGCCGTGCGCCTGAGCGACTCCGCCTCCCGCGTCGTGCTGACCACGATGTCCGGGAGCGAGAGCGCCTGCTCGACCAGGCGAAGCTCCAGGTCGACGACGTCGCCCGGCCGGACCTCGACGGTGCGCCGCTCGACTCGCCGCCCGATCAACTCCGCGACGACGACGTGTGTGCCTGCCCGCACGCCCTCGATGCGGAAGGCGCCGCGCTCGTCCGTCGTGGCGCCCAGGTTGGTGTGCTCGAGATAGACGCGCGCCGCGACCAGTGGGGCGCCGCCGTCGTCGGACAGGACGACGCCCTGGACGACGCCGGTGAGATTCTGGGCACGGATCGGCGTGCTGCCGAAGAGCAGTGCCAGCGCAGCCAGGATGGCGCACGCGGCGATGCGGGCCGGGGCGAGTACGGAAGTCGAATGGCTCGCCGGCCCGAGTGTGAACATCGAAGTGCGCACCGGGCCATGGGCGAGGATCGATTTGCACGCCGGAGCGTGTGTGTGGGCCGACAGCCGGACTTCGTGGCCGTACCTGTAGTCCCTGAGACCGGCCTGTCGCGACCTGCAGAGGTGTGACGATGCCGTGAGCACGGCCCGCCGCGCCACGCGTCGCGCATCGGCGAGCCGTCCCACGACCGGTATCGTGAACGACATGAGTGACCTCCTGTCGGATGTTCGCATGTGAGCCACGGGGCGGCCGAATGATTCATCCCGCACGAGTGGCTCGCTCGTTGTCGAATGCGATCAGACCGACAGGGGAGGCGCCGTGGAGTAGGGGATCAGGAAGGCGGGCCGCACGACCGGCGCACGGGTGTCCGTCGCCTGCACCCGCGGCTGGCGCAAGACGACCGCGACCGGGGCCATGGGCGCCATCGGTGGGAGCGTCGTGGCGACCGCACTGCCGTGACAGGTGCCCAGGCAGGTGCAGGGGCCGTGACCGGCGTCTTCCGAGTGGGTGGGGAGCTGCGCGTGTGCGTGAGCGGACGCGTCCGGGGCGTGGACATCCGCGCTTTCGGCGTGATTCGCGCACCCGTGGTAACCCCACGCCTGGCTCCCGAGCCCCAGCGCCAAGACGGCGAGGGCCAGGAGCGCGTGCATGCGGAAAGCTGGGGTGCGCGGTGTCATGATATCCATATAGCGCCGGCCCGGCTTCCGCGAAAGTCTCGTGCCAGTCGCGCGAGTGGCTCCGCCGCCGCCACGGCGATCGCGGCGGCGGCCCAGGCCACCCTCACCTCGCGGGCCGGGGCCGACCGATCGGCTCGCCTCGTGGAGCCGGACCCAGCCAGGCGCGGCGCTGGTTACCGCTGGGCCAAATCCTCCTCGTGGCGCGGCGCTGGGCTACTGCTGTGCCCTCTCCGCCTCAAGGCGTCTGCGGAGCTGCTCCCGACTCTTTGTGGCATACGCGCGGCACGCGTCGGGGTCGACGAGGCCCTCCGGTCCCGCCGCCAGGCGCTGCCCGAGCGACGATGCACCGGGATGCGGTGTCAGCAGGATGTCACAGGGGATCGCCTCCAGCGTTGCGTACCCGTGCTCGAAATCCGCCAGGACGTCTGGATACGCATCGCTGTCCGTGAACCGGAATCCATCCGCGGAGATCGGCGTCTGGCTATCCGCATAGACGAGGTTCAGGCAGCGCTCTGCCTCACACGACGTCCACGTGAAGGTCGCCCCTCCCGGGGTGTGGCCGGCCGTCCGGTGCGGCGTCACCGCGATCGTGCCCACCTTCAGTGCCTCTCCGTCGGTGTAGCGCTCGACGCCCGCGATCGGCGGGTAGTCGAAAGCGACACCGTACTGCGGATCGTCTCTGCCCGGGGTGCCCCGCTCGAGGACGGCGGCGGCCGAGGGGTTCGCCGCGACCCTCGCGCCGGACGCCCGCTGGATCGCCGCGATTCCGCCCCCGTGGTCGAAGTGCGGGTGGGAGACGAGGATGAGTTCCACGTCCTCGACATCGAAGCCGAGCGCCCGGATGTTGTCGAGGATCAGCGGCGCGGAGTTCGGCAGCCCGCCGTCGATCAGGACGTGGCCATCGGACGAGGTGATCAGGATCGCGGCGAGTCCACGCGTGCCGACGTAGTACGTGTTGCCGAACACGCGGAAGGGCTCCTGCGGCTCGTTCCACGCTGCACAACTCGGACAGACATCGTCCGGGTAGCCGGCGGTGAGCGGGTCCGTGCCTTGTGCCGCCAGGTCGGTCGCGAGGAGCGAGGTCATGACGAGCGACGCCGCGATGAGAAAGGCAGCAGCGCGCGCGGTCGCGATGGAGGCGGTGTCGCGTGTCGCGGTGAGGATGGCCGCCGAGCTTTCGGCCGTAGCGCGTGTGGTCGCGGTGGTGCTCACGCGTACGGTGGGCGTGGAGGCGGCTACGTGTGGGGCGGGGGTGGTGGTAACGCGTGCGACCGCGGTGGATGACGCGGCTGTGCAGTGCATTGGAGTTCCCTTGTCGAGTCAGTCGCCGGTGTGATCGCGGCGGTGGGGCAGGGGAACGCCGGGTCGAACGTCGTAAGCGACTCCCGTCCACGACACGCGATCGAGATCATGCTCGGATACCGAGTCGAGTCTCGTATCCGACCTGCAAAGGCGAGGACGCCATCGAGATCGTCGCCGCTATCCGGGCTCTTTCTCGATCGCGAGATTCCCAGGTGCGTCCATCACGACATTTGACCCGTCAGCCGGGGGCGAAGTTCCGACTCGGGTGGGGACCGGGGCCGGATTCGGGGTCGGGGTCGGGAGTCTCGACGTCGGATGGAGCATCTACGGGCTCTTGCGCCCACCGGTTCCGCCGCTAGCCTCGATTCCCCCGCGAGCCTCAACTCCGCGGCGAGCCCCAACTCCCCCGCGAGCCCCAACTCCCCCGCGAGCCCCTACTTCTCCGCGAGTCCGCGCTCCTCCGCGTACTTCCTGAGCCCACGCACGCCGCCCCGGAAGGAGTACGCATCGAAGCCCTCGCGCTGGAGCATCTCCGCCACGTGCGCAGTGCGGACGCCGGCGGCGCAGACGAGCACGTACGTCTGGTCGCGGTCGAGCTGCTTCGCATCGCGCAGCAGGTCGTACTCGTCACGGTGGATCGCGCCGGGCAGGTGCCACTCCTCGTACTGCGCCTCGGGGCGGCAGTCGACGACGACGGCGTCCTCCGGGACCTCGTCCGTGAAGATGTAGGGCGCGTGCAGGTCCGCGGGCTCGAGCGAGCGCAGGTCGAGCACCTTGCGCTCCGCGACGGCCTCATCCAGCAGCGAGAGGTCGAGCTTCGCCTCCTCCTGGTCGACCGCCTCGACCGTGGCGGCGGTGACGGGGCGCCCGGGCGAGATGGCGCAGTACTCCTTCACCTTCTCCGAGAGCGACGCCGTGCCGACCGTCCGCGCCCGTGCGATGATCTCGTCCTTGTCGAAGCCGAGCAGCGGACGGAAGACCGGCAGCGACGCCGCCGGCTCGATCGCCCGCAGGTTGTGCAGCGTCTGCGACGACACCTGCCCGATCGCCTCGCCCGTGATGATCGCCTGCGCCCTGCGCTTCGGGCCGATCGCCGAGGCGGCGCGGTACATCAGCCGCTTCAGCACCACCTGCCAGTAGCTCTCCTTGACCCGCTCGCGCATGTGGTCGAGAAGCGGGCCGAAGTCGACGACGTGCAGCCGCGGCCGGCGGCCGTACGACCAGTCGTCGGCCAGCACCTTCGCGACCTGCACCACGGTGCGCTCGTACGCCGCGCCGCCCAGATTGCAGAAGACGTAGTCGAGTGCCACGCCGCGCTTCAGGATGAGCCACGCCGCCACGGGCGAGTCGAAGCCGCCCGAGATCAGCGCGACGGCGTTCCCCTCCACCCCGAGTGGCAGCCCGCCCGCACCCTGGCGCTGGTCGGCGAAGAGCCACGCCTCCTCCTCGCGGACCTCGACGCTCACCGTCACGTCCGGATCGTCCAGGTCGACCGTCGCGCCGGGGTTCAGCGCCGCGCCCAGCTCGACCATCACGTCCCGTGACGACATGCGACGGTCCCCGCGGATGCGCGCACGCACCGCGTACTTCCGCCCCACGACACGGTCGTGGAAGAGCGCCTTGCCCGTGCGCACGATCTCCTCGAGTGTCGGCGGGACCACCGCCTCCACGACCGAGATCCCGCTCACGCCCCAGACCCGCGTCAGCACCTCGACCGCGCGCTCGGACTTCGTGCGCACGATGATGTGTCGGAACTGCGCCTCCAGCGTGTAGTCGTCGCCGGTGGAATCGAGGGCGTCGCGCACGTTGCGCACGAGGGCGCGCCGCAGCGTCTGCTGCGTGCGCCGGCTCTTGATCGTGAATTCGCCCGCCAGGCGCACGATCAGAAGGCGCTCGTCGGGGGCGAGGGCGTTGGGTGGACGGGGCGAATCCTGGAGCTCGTCGGGCGTCGGAGTCGTCATCGTGCTCGCTCGGGCATCGGTGCAATGCGCCCCATCTCGGGCGCTCGATTCCTTAAGTTCGCACATCCGGCGGGAAGCTCAAGGAGGGGGGAGAAAGTCGCCGCCGTCGACCGCCGCACGCTGGGGCGCGCGCGAGCGCGCGCGGAACGACGCTTCCCACGCGACCCCGAGCCAGTTACGCCAGCGTCGCCTCGGCCGCGCGTTCTGCGGAGGCTCCAAGCGCCTTCCGTGCCGTCGCCACCTCTCGCAGCACGAACGGGATCAGACCGATGTAGAAGAGCGCGACCGCCAGCGGGATCGCCGTGAAACGCAGCTCCGGCAGCGCGTACCAGAGCACGGCCGCCACCGCCGCCCTCGCGATCGGCTGCACCACGTACGAGCGGATGCCCAGGCTCCAGCCGACGGCGGGCAGGTGGAGCCCCATCCCGATCGCCAGCGCCAGCGGGACCAGCGATGGCGCGGTGTGAAATGCGGGGATCGTCACCGCCCACGACACGATCACGCTGACGAACGCCGTGCCGGCGGCCCCACCCAACGGGTGATCCTTGACCATCATCCGGCTCCCCGTCGGTTTCTGAAGGAGCAGCGCGAGCGGGAAGATCGTGCCGCTGGCGAAGAAGGCGACGATGCACCACGCCTGACCGGACAGGAAGAGACTGGCTGCCGTCAGGAACGACCAGTAGACCGCGCCGGCGAGTGGAGCGGAGATCATGCCTCGAGTCAGAACGGCGAACTTCTGGCGTTCGACGTCGAACGGGTGCACGGCTATGGAATCCATGGGTTCCTCGTGAGGTTGTGGGGTTGTTGGATTCGGAAGTCTTGCGGTTGTGCGGCTCGGGGTT
>CALKIP010000172.1 GCA_937995995.1 uncultured bacterium | reverse complement strand
TGCACGTGTGGTTGTCACCGGCATCGATCCTATCCGCCTCGAACTGATTGGGGTACAGCTGAATCGGCACGGTGTCCCGGCTGACCTCGAGTCCGCGACCCAGCTGACCATGGGCGTTGGATCCCCAACACCACACGTGATTGAAGGCCCAGTCGATCCCGCACGTATGATTCCTACCGGCGCTGATGTCAGTGAATTCCCAACGCACCTCCACACTGTCGGGCGCGCTCACGGACGTCCTGCTTCCGTTGCCGAGCTGGCCGAAGCCGTTGTCCCCCCAGCAGTAGACGATGCCCCTGACGCTGGAGCCCTGGAGGGCACAGGTGTGATTGCCACCTGCACTGATCTGCCGGAACTCCAGCTCGCCACTGACGGGCGTCGGGGCGTACTCATCGCCTCCATCGCTCCCGAGCTGGCCACGGTTGTTGCGGCCCCAGCAGTAGGCGCGCCTGGACGTCGTCACCGCACAGGTATGGTAATCTCCCGCGGAGATCGCCAGGAACCGCTGATTGGAGTCCACTCCCGTCGGCTCGTCCACACTCGTGACGACCGGGTCGTTGATGCCCAGCTGGCCATACTCGTTCGAGCCCCAGCAGTAGGCAGCGCCGCCCGCTTCGATGGCGCAGGTGTGGTCACGGCCCAGCGCGACCGAGAGCCACCGGCGTCCGGCCGCGACCGGGATCGGCCGCTCTTGACTTCCGCCCGTGGTTCCGAGCTTGCCAGTGGCGTTGCTTCCCCAGCAGTACAGGAACATATACGTGGTAATGCCACAGCTTCGGTCGTATCCGCTGAAGACCTTCTGCCACTCCACCATGATGACCGGCTGGGCGATCGCGATCGCCCACTCCAGATCGACCGGGAGCGCATAAAGGGTACCGAATCGCGACGCCATGACGGCATGCTCGTACTCCACCTCGCCGTCCATCATGTGCAGCGTGTCGTTGTCGATCCAAACGCGCACGCTGTCCACATCCGGGACCCGGTTGCCGAACGAGTCCACCACGCCAATCTTGTAGGTGTAGCTCACTCCGACGTGGACCGTGTCCGGGGCGACGACGAAGGCCAGGGCCGCCGGCTCCGTGGGCACGACCCGGATCCGCCCGCTCCGCGCACCCGCCAGCCCGGCTGCGGCCGCGGCCAGCGTATAGGCGCTGTCGGCCCGCTCCAACACCACGTGGAAGGCGGCCACGCCCCCCTCGGCATCGACCTCGAACGTCCCGCCGAGCGTCGCACCTTCGGGCGCATCCCCGAGAGTGAGCGCGATCGTTCCAGACGCTTCCGGGACCAGGTTGCCGTAGGCATCCTGCAGCTCGACGCGCACCTCGAGCGTATCGCCCGCCACGCCCACCTCCGGCACCCGTGCGAACCCGAGCCGCGCCGCCTCGCCAGGCACTACGCTGAACTCCTCGCTCGATGCCTCCTCGAGCTCGCCTGCCCGGGCCCGCATCCGAAAACCGCTGCCGGCCCGCTCGAGCGAGAGCCCGCTGAACGTCGCCACCCCGTCCACTGCGTTCACCGTCCGCGTCCCGAGGAGCTCGGCTCCCTCGCCGACTCCCGAAAGTGAGAGCGTCACCGCATCAGTCGCTCCCGGCACCCGGTTCCCCGCCTCATCGCGGATCTCCACCTGGATAGCCGGCGAGAGTGCCTCTCCCGCCACCCCATCGCCCGGCTGCGTCCGGAAGGCGAGGGCCGTGGCCGTCTGCGTCACCGTCGCCGGCACGTGGGCGGGCACTCCGGCGGCCACCGCGGTCACCACCGCTTTCCCCGGCCCCTTCGCCACTACCCGACCGGCCGGGTCGACCACCACGACCGTCGGATCCGAAGACTGCCACACGAACGGCGCCCCACTGATCACGGCTCCGTCCGCGTCCCTCGCCACGGCCGTGAGCTCGGCAGAGGAGCCGACCGACGAAAGCGACACCTCCCCGGGCGTGATCTCCACCACTGCGACTTCGGGCTCCCGCTCCGCCGGTCTGGGCTGCGGATCCGTGACTCCGCCCCCGTCGTCGCCACACGAGACCACGAAAAGTACGCACGCGCACCCCGCGGCCCAACGCATCGGGCCTCGCAGGTTCCTCATCGACACATCTCCTTGGTTGTGAGATGGAATACGGTCCCCCCGCTTGACAGAGGGGTGCTCCGATCCGATAGAGCACTGCACCTACACTCCATCTTTCTCCTATCGGAAAACCAAGGAGCAGAGTATCACCCGATTCACCGCATCCCCGGTGATGGTCGAGCATCTGCAGAGCGGCCACGGCCGGATCCTGCCCACGCGCGCCGTACCCGCCATCGGAGTTGCCGACGGATCCGAATCATCGAGTGCCACACCCAGAACGCCGACGGGGGCCGCCCCGACTCGCCCCGCCCGCGCCAGTGCGCGAACGGAAGCAGACTCGGAGACGGCCCCCGTCAGGCCGGGGCCGGATGAAGGAGTGGGATCAGTTCTCCGGCGCCACCACCCGGAAGCGCACCGTATCCGTGACCTGCGGGATCACCCGGTGCACCAGATCGCCGATCACGGCCACGAGCGTGTACTCGCCCGGCTCGAGGTCGCTGAAGGTGTACTCCGTCTGCGCCTGACCGAGGTGCACGATGTCCGGCTCTCCTGCCGGGATCGGCTCGCCCTCCGGCGTCGTCTCGCGGTTCAGGAAGAGGTGGTGGTGACCGCTGTTCGGCAGCGTATCGCCCGCGGGCGCGATCTGGATGTTGGATGCACCCAGGACCACGCGCACGTCGCCGCTCAGCTCGGCCTCGTCGGCGGGCTCGAGGATCTGGACGGCCGGCAGCGCAGCCGCATCGACCGCCTCCCCCACTCCCGCGGCCTCACGCTCGGCGTCCGCCGTGCCGCCGGCGCCACAGCCTGCCACGGCGAATAGCGCTGCCGCGGCGATCACCACGTTGCGCACGGATACGATTCGACGACGCAGAATGGTCGGCTCGATCATGGTCTGTTCCCCCAGTGTGGATCGAAAGTGTGTTGAATGATGACCTGGACGCGGAGCGTGCCGCGGGACGCGCCGTGGGGACGACCACGGCGTATCTCTGTAGGGTGAGCGTGCCCGAAATTGGCCGAAATGCACGGCCAACACCACGTGGCAGGCGCCGAAACGCCGACCACGGGCCCATGGCCGCCCATGAGTGCGAATCCGATCAGTATAGGGGGGAACTCATGACGATGCACGTCCGGGCTTCGTCGGACGTACCGTGGCTGCGGCGCCGCCGGCGCTAGGCGTTCTCTCCGACCCTCCGGATCCACGCCTCCAACTCGCGAAGGAAGGTCGCGAGGAAGTCTCGCGTCGGCTCGTGAATCAGCCGGCCTTCCGCATCGAACTTCTCATGCGCCTGACCCACGACGACACCGGGGTGAGGCATGAGGAGCGCCATCGTCGAAATGAGCACGAGCTTGAGGTGCTGCTGTCCCCGCGCCGTGCCGAGGACGCCCGGCGCCGCCCCCATGATCGCCACGGGTTTGCCGGCGAGCGGCGAGGTCCCGGCGGGGCGGGATGCCCAGTCGATCGCGTTCTTGAGCACGCCCGAGACTCCGTGGTTGTACTCCGGCGTGGAGATCAGGAGACCGTCGGCCTCCGCGATCGCATCCTTCAGGCGACGCACGACGTCCGGCCGCCTCTCATCGGTGTCCAGATCCGCGTTGTAAAGGGGAATCGAGCCCAGGTCGAACTCCTCGATGCGCATGCCTGCCGGCTCGAGTTCGATCGCCGCTTCCATCAGGGCACGGTTGAAGGATCCGTGACGCAGACTCCCGACGATGCCGAGCACCCGAAGCGGCTCCTCCCCACCGTGATTCTGCTCCATCCCCGACCTCTCCTCCTACACTCGCTGGAAGTACCGGGACACGTCGCATGGCGGCGGCGCGCCCCAGGTGCATAACCCGCACGGATTGGTCCAAGCATACCGCCGGCCGCATCGGCGTCGCCGCATTCCAGCCGCGGCCGGACCGGGACTGGAACCGTTCTTCAGGGGTGCGCACCTTGCATTGTCACCGCGGAGCCGTAACCTGGAGCCGGACACCCAACCCACCACGACCAACGGATCATGGACAATCTGACGATCTACCTGGCTGGAGAGATCCACAGCGCGTGGCGTGACGAGTTCCGCAGCGAACTCACGGAGCGCGGACTCCCGGTGCGATTCGTGGGGCCACAGGAGGTACACGACCGCTCGGATGCGGTCGGCGAGGACATCCTCGGCGAGCAGCCCGACGCCCGGTACCGTGATCTCATGGGCGCTCGGGTGAACACACTCAGGACCCGTGTGCTGATGCGTCGCGCCGACCTCGTCGTCGCCTACTTCGGGGAGAAATACAGACAGTGGAACACCGCGGCCGACGCGGGCGCCGCGGTCGCGGCGGGAATCCCGCTCCTCCTGGTCCGTGGACCCGACCTCACCCACGCACTCAAGGAGCTCGACGCCCTCGCCACGATGACCGTCGAAACGCTGTCGCAGGCGGTCGAGGCCGTCGCCTACATCTTCGAGTAGCGGAGCGTGGCGGCGTTCCGTGGATCGGCCGTGACCGACCGATGCACGGGTGAGGTCCGATCGTGAGCGCCCAACCCTCCGGTAGCTCAGAGTCAGCCGCCAGCGCCTCGCCACCCCCCGACCCGGCGTCGAGCCTGCGCGCGTTGCTCCAACTCGCGGTCCCGATCGTGGCCGCGAACATGCTCCAGACGGTATTCCAGCTCATCGACACCTTCTGGCTGGGCCGGCTCGGTGCCGTGGCCGTCGCCGCCGTCTCGCTGAGCTTCCCGATCCTTTTCCTCATGATCTCGTTGGGGGGCGGCCTCACCGTGGCCGGCACGATCCTCGTCGCCCAGTTTTATGGCAGCGGCGACAGGGAGCGCGTAGATCACATCGCGGCACAGACGCTGATCGCGCTCCTCGGCGTCTCGGCCACGATCGCCGCGGCCGGGTACCTGCTGACGGGCCCACTGGTCGCCTTCTTTGCGCCCGAGCCCGAAGTCGCTGCGCCTGCCGGCGACTACCTGCGCATCTCGTTCCTCGGGCTCGTCTTCCTCTTCGCCTATTTCGTCTTCCAGTCGCTGCTCCGCGGGATCGGCGAGGTGAGGACGCCGCTGGTGATCGTGTTCGGCGCCGTGATCCTCAACTTCCTGGCCGACCCGCTCTTCATCCTCGGCTGGGGCCCGATCCCGCCGATGGGCGTCGCCGGCGCGGCGCTCGCCACCATCGCTTCCCAGGGCGTGGCCGGTGTGGTCGGTATCGCGCTCCTCTTCAGCGGCCGCTTCGGCGTCCATGTGCGCCGTCGGGACCTCCGTCCCGACTGGCCACTCATCGGGCGCATCCTCCGACTCGGCATCCCCGCCTCGGTCGAGCAGTCGACGCGTGCCATCGGCCTCTCCGTCATGATGCTCCTGGTCACCGGTTTCGGCACCACCGTCGTCGCCTCCTACGGGATCGGAGCGCGCTTCTTCGGCTTCGTCATCATCCCCGCGCTCGGCCTCTCGCTGGCCACCTCGACGCTGGTCGGGCAGAACATGGGCGCCGGACTGCCCGACCGGGCGGACGAGACGACGCGGCTCGCCGCCCGCATCGGCTTCCTCGCACTCACCGTGGCCGGCCTCCTCCTCTTCGCTTTCGCCGTGCCGCTGACCCGGCTCTTCATCCCCGAAAGCCCCGAGGTGGTCGAAATGGGCGCCACCTTCTTGCGCATCATGGCGCCCACCTACGGCTTCGTCGCCATCCAGCAGGTCCTGACCGGCGCCTTTCGTGGCGCCGGCCGCACCACCATGGCGATGGTGCTGACCATCGTCACGCTCTGGGTCCTGCAGTTCCCGCTCGCCTTCGTCCTGAGCGAGCGCACGCCACTCGAGGAGGCCGGGATCTGGTGGGCGTTTCCGATCACCAACGTCGTCGCCGCCGTGATCGCCTGGCTCTGGTTCCGCCGCGGCACCTGGAAGTCCCGCGCCCTCACCGAGGAGATGGCGCTCGAGGACGCCATCACCCGGGAGGCGCTCATCGACGAGGGGGTGACGGGCGGGTGACGCTATGCACCACCTTTACCGGGACTGCCGCATCGCCCGTGGCGCCGGCGAAGTACCCTGCGTTGCCGCCCCAGCAGTAGATGTGGCCCGCCTCCGTCAAACCGCAAACGTGCGAGTTGCCGCCCACGACCACCGATTCGAAGGTCACGCCGACGGAGGAGACGTCGCTCGTGACCTGTCCGGACCCGTCCAGCCGGATCGCCTCCAGGCGGTAGCCGTCGCCCGGAAGCTGCAGGATCAGGTCGTCGAACGTGGCGACTCCGTCCACCACCGGTCGCACGAGAGTCCCCGCCAGCGTGTCCCCGCTGGGATTCTCCGCCAGTTCCGACCGAATCGAATCGACGGTCGTCGTGGCGAGATTGTCGTACCGGTCGTAGAGACCCACGCTCACCGTGAACGGCTCCCGGCCCTCGACGCTCGCTGGGGTCTTCAGGAACCGGAGCGATTCGGCCTCCGCGGGCCAGATGTCGAACGCGCGACTCTCGGCGGGCTCCAGACCCTCCGCACTCGCCACGATCGTGTATCCGGAGCCCGCCGTCTCGATCACGACGTTGAATACCGCCTTGGCGATCTCCGACACATCCTCGAGCGTGCCTTTCAGCTCCGCGCCGCTCGGGTTGCTGCCGAGTGAGACTTCGACCGATTGGGGTGTCTCCTCGACACGGTTGCCCTCCGCGTCCACGATCTCGACCGAGATCGCGGGGTCGAAAGCCTCGCCCGCGCGACCGTTCGACGGCTGAGTCCGAAACCTCAGTGCCACCGCCTCCGGACGGACCACGATATCCGCCACGCCTTCGATGCCGGAGATCGTTGCGCTCTCCGGATCCGGACCGGGGCGCGGGTCGGGCGCCGAAAGTCCGTCATCGCCGCACGCCCCGCAAACCACTGCGGAAAACAGCAGAGCCATCAACCTGAACCGGGAGTTCATCGTCGAACCAAACCTGTCCAGCTCCGCTCATTTCATGTGCTTCTCCACCTCGCCTCTATCGGAAAAGTGCAGCGGAACGTATCATTCGATAGTAGTCGCCGTACGCCGGCCACGAATCGGAGTGGCTTGACAGCATGGATCACGGGCCACGATCGTTTCGATCCCTCCCCGGCTACAGAAGCGAACCGCGCACGCCCCGTATGCACCGCTCGAGCGACACCACACAACTCCTGCTCGCCGCCGGCTCCGGCGACCGTGAAGCGTTCGATCGGCTCTACGCACGCCTCTACGACGAGCTGCGGCAGATCGCCCGGCAGCGCCTGCTCCGGAACCATGGGGGCGAGACGCTCAACACCGCGGCCCTCGTCCACGAGGCGTACCTGCGCCTCGTCGACCAGACGCGCATCGAGGTGCGGGACCGTGCCCATTTCCTTGCACTCGCCTCGCGGGCCATGCGCTTCGTCCTCGTCGACTTCGCCCGTGCACGCGCTGCCCAGAAACGTGGCGGCGATGCCGATGTCATCCCCCTGGACGCGGTCCAGGTCGCAGCCGACGACCGTGCAGCCGAGCTCCTGGCGCTCGACGACGCCCTGGAACGGCTCTCCGGCTTCGATCCGCGACTGGCCAGCCTCGTCGAGTACCGCTTCTTCGGTGGACTGACCTACGACGAGATCGCCGCGGCCACGGGCCGCTCCGTGCCGACCGTCAAGCGCGACTGGACCCGCGCTCGCACATGGCTCTACCGAGTGATGAAGAGCTGACCCACCTCGCGCTCCGCCCCCTGCGGGCGGCTGTGCATTCCACGGCCAGGCCAATTTTCCATGGACAACGGGCTCTCTCCCGAACGTTGGAAGCAGATCGACGACATCTTCGCCGCTGCGCTCGAGCGCCCTCCCTCCGAGCGGGACGCCTTCGTCGAGGCCGCGTGTGGCGGTGATGCGCAACTCCTCGCCGAAGTTCGATCGCTCCTCGAGGCGGAGGCCGAGGCAGAATCGGCACTGGGCGAGTCCGTCGACCACTTCGCCGCGCCGCTGATCTCACGGCTGCACGCCGAGGAGGAGGCCGCGGAGCGCGACTTCATGCCACCCGGGACCCGGGTCGGACCCTACCGCATCGTCGAGGAGATCGGCCGCGGAGGGATGGGCGCTGTCTATCGTGCCGAGCGCGCCGACGGAGAATTCGAGCAGACCGTCGCCATCAAGGTCGTCAAACGTGGGATGGACACCGACGAGGTGCTCCGACGCTTCCGCCGCGAGCGCCAGATCCTGGCCTCGCTCCAGCACCCCAACATCGCCGCCCTGCTCGATGGCGGCGCCACCGGGGATGGCCGTCCCTACCTCGTCATGGAGTACGTCGACGGAGAGCCGATCGACCTCTACTGCGACCGGCGCCGCTTCGACATTCGTGAGCGGCTCACGCTCTTCCGCACCGTCTGCCAGGCCGTCGAATACGCGCACCGCCACCTCGTGGTGCACCGCGACCTCAAACCATCCAACATCCTGGTCGCGGCCGATGGCACCGTGAAGCTCCTGGACTTCGGGATCGCGAAGCTGGTGAACGAGGACACGGATGGGGAGTTGGCGGCAACGCGTACGGGCCTCCGTCTCCTGACCCCCGACTTCGCCTCTCCGGAACAGGTGCTCGGCCTTCCGGTCACGACCGCGAGCGACGTCTACGCCCTCGGCACCGTCCTCTACGCCCTCCTCTGTGGACACCGAGCCTTCGCACTTTCGGGGCTGACGCTGTCCGAGGCGGAGCGGGTCGTGCTCGACGAGGACGCACTCCCGCCCAGTACCGTGATCGGGCGAGCACTGCGTGGGCGCGCGGGAGACGACGCCGTCGATCCCGAACGGGCCGCCGAGATCGCCCACGCCCGCGCGACGACGCCCCAGCTCCTCAGACGTCGGCTCGCCGGCGACCTGGACACGATCACCCTCACGGCGCTGGCCAAGGCCCCCGAGCGGCGCTACGGCTCGCCCGCGCACCTCGCCGATGACATCGACCGCTACCTGAGCGGCCGGCCGGTACTCGCCCGGCCCGATGGGTTCGTGTACCGGGCCTCCAAGTTCGTGCGACGCCACCGCGCCGGAGTCGCCGCCGCCGTCGTCGTCTGCCTCTCCCTCTTCTCCGGCCTCGGCGCCGCACTGTGGCAGGCCCGCAGAGCGCAGCAGGAGCGCGACGTCGCCCTCCAGGTCTCGTCGTTCCTCGAGGAGCTGTTCCAGGCGCCCGACCCGTATGCCGACTCCGGTGAACGGCTCGATACGTTGCGCGTTCGTGCTCTCGTGGACCGGGGCGCCGCCAGACTCCGCGACGAGCTCGCATCACAGCCCGCCGTCCAGGCACGAATGCTCGCCGTCCTGGGCGGCGTCTACTCGAACCTGGCCCTCCACGACGAGGCCGAAGCGCACCTCACCGAGTCGCTGCGCATCCGGACGCACCTCCACGGCACCGACCACGTGGACGTAGCCGAGGTCCAGCACCGGCTCGCCACCGTGCTTCGGGATCGTGGCGAGCTCGCACGCGCGGACACGCTCTATCGCGCAGCGATCGCCACGCGCCGCTCACGTCTCGGTGCCGACCACCCGGCCCACACCGAAAGCCTCACCGGACTCGGCGAGATGCTTCGCCTCGCCAGCCGCTACGCCGAGGCGGACAGCGTGCTTCGCGAAGCGCCCCGCATACAGCGGCTCCGGGCCGGCGACCCGACCCCGGCACTCGTCGCCACCCTGAACACGCACGCCAACCTGCTCCAGAGCCGCGGCGAGTACGTCGAGGCCGAACGAGTGCGGCGGGAGGCGCTGAGCGTCGGTCGCCAGGTTCACGGAGACCGACACCCCCAGGTCGCCGTGAGCCTGGGGAATTTGGCCACCCTCCTCGTCGAGCTCGAACGGCCGGGCGAGGCCGAGCCGCTGCTGCGCGAGGCACTCGACACCTATCGCGAAACGGTCGGTGACGAGCACCCCCACGCCCTCTCCGCGCTCAACTCCCTCGCCCTTGCACTGAACGACCGCGAGGCGTACGACGACGCAGAGAACACAGCCCGCGAAGCGCTCGAACTCCGACGTCGCGTGCATGGCGACCGCCACCACGGCGTCTTCACGGCGCTCAACACGCTGGCCATCATCCTCACCAACCGCCAGAAGCTGGACGAGGCCGAGACCGTGTACCGCGAACAGCTCGAGCTCAGCCGCCAGATCCACCCCGGAGACCACACACAGACCGTCATCGTACTCAACAACCTCGGCAGCCTCCTGCGTGGCCGCGGCCGCTACGACGAGGCAGAATCGCTCCAGCGCGAGACGCTCGACATGGGGCTGCGCATCCTCCGGGACACACACCCCGCGATCGCAACCTTCAGGACCAACCTGGCCATGACCCTCCAGGCCCGTAACCGGACGCCCGAGGCCGAGCCGCTGCTGCGCCAGGCACTTTCCACACTCGAGGGCGCCCTCCCACCCCACCACCCGCGAATCACACGCGCACGCATCCGCCTGGGCGAGTGCCTCACCCAGCTCGGTCGCTTCGAAGAGGCGGAATCACTCCTTCAGATCGCATTCGACCAGACCGACGACGATTCCCCGGACGGTGCGCCATTACGGAACGACGCCCGATCCGCCCTGCACGCCCTCTATACGGCGTGGGACCGCCCCGAGCAGGCAGCCGCCCACACTCCACCCGGCCCTTGACCGCCCGGCATGATGTGCGGACCCGAGGTATCCCCCACTCCCCCACCACGGCCCCCGACCACTGACGACGGACGACGGCCGCTGACCACCGCTCCCTG
>CALKIP010000171.1 GCA_937995995.1 uncultured bacterium | reverse complement strand
AGTCGGGGCCGAGTGCGGACGGCCCTTCGAGGACAGGGGGCCGATCGCCGGGACCGAAGAGCTGCCGCATTGTGTCCGCCGCCTCGGGTGGACAACTGCCGCCAACCCCGGGACCGGTCCCCTGGACGACTGCGGATGTGGCGATATCGACGGGGCCCCGCGACGCGACCGCGGCGGGAAACCCCTCCCAGAGCTCACCGATCCCGAGGGCCCGCACCAGCATCGCCGCCGCTGCGACGGCACCCGGACCGGGCGCTCGCTCGGCCTCGGCGCGTACGAGATACAACGGGCCGGCCAGGCGCTCGACCGACGTCGCGACCCGCACACCCTCCGGCTCGTAGCTCGCAGCCGTCGGCCGATAGTCGCCCACAGCCAGATCTCGGTAGTCACCCGTCGACCAACCCGCGACCGTCGCCCGCACCGCGGATTCCGCTGCCGTGCGTACCGTCGCCACGTCTTGAGTGCTTCGCGCGATGAGGAATTCCTGCGTGCTCACGAAGAGCAGCCCGAGCGCAACGAGCCCGAGCGCGAGCAGCACGAGAACGGCGGCGACGAGGATCACTCCTTCCCGAGCACCGGTGGGCGGGCGCGGGCCTGCGGTCATTACCGGCCGGCCACCGGTTGCGATGGTCCTCGAGTCGCGGCGCTCGTCACGATACGTTGGAAAGCGCCCGCACGCCATCACGGCTCTCCTCCCTGCCCCACGCCGCGACCGTTCATCAGCACGTAGCGCATGCGGACGGCGCCGAATGGCTCCCCGGCCCGTCCACCGCGGGCGGGACCGACCTCCGGAGCGAACTCACCATCGATGCTCGACGTCCACGCAGGCTGCGCCGGTCCGCCGCCCCCGGAGAGCGATGGATGGAATCCGCTCCGACGCACATCGAGCAGTTCGGCCGTGAGCGGCTGGCGTCCGCTCTCGCCGCGACGGTACCGGAGCGCCCCATCGGCCAGATGGTAGCCGCCGGTCTCGAAGACGAGGAGGAGCGTGCCGGGTGGAGCCGGCTCTTCCAGCGTCCACCGCCGGAGCGACTCACCGGCGCGAGCCGTGCACTCTCCTCCGGCCGCCTGCACCGCGATGAGTGGGGCCGCGACGCCGGCGCCGGCGTCATCGATGACGAGGACCGAGTCCTTCTCCGGCTCCGCAGCCCTCAGCCCGCGATACCGCACCGTGACCGTGCCCCCGCCGCTGGCACAGACGACACCCGCGCCCCGAAAGACGCGCAGCACGATCGAATCTTCGCCGATTGCCCGCAGGTCCGCCGTGGGGTCGACGACGCGCAGGTCCCCACCGAGCGCCGCCTCCGCCACTCGCAGCGCCTCGCCGACCTGCACTCGCCAGCCGTGGCTGCGCGCCAGCCGCTCGCCGCCCATCACCGCAGCCGCCAGCGCGCTGCAGATCAGCGCCGATAGCACCGTCGCGACGAGGAGCTCGGGAAGAGTGTGTCCACGCCGCCCCCTCACCGCTCCACCTCCAGCACCGGAAGCGGCGCCAGGTGCAGCGCCTCGAAGTGCAGCGCATGATGTCGCGTGCCGTCCGCGTACTCGACGACGAGATCGACTGCCGACGCGGGTCCCGCACTTTCGACCGTCCATCTGAGCCGGTGCGGTCCTTCACTCCTCTCGCCCGCGACAGGCGACGGGTGCTGGACGAGAGAGTCGAGGACCATGCTCGCCACCCGGACCGCAGCCTGCCGGGCGTGTGCCTCACGGAGGTGTCGCGCGGCGAGCGTCGTCGTGGCCATGGCACCGAGCACGCCGATGCCGAGGATGACCACGGCGACCAACACTTCGACGAGTGTGAAGCCGCGCCTCACCATCGCCGCGGCCTCCCATGCGCCGAGAGCGTGAGTCGCGCCTCGGCACGGCCACGCTGGAGTCGGAACGTCCGGTTCGCCACCCGGCCGAGCCCGCGGCCGTCGAAGCGCAGCGCATGGCGCTCCGCCCCACCATCCACGACGAGCGTCACGCCGTACTGCTCGCGCAGGTGGACTGGCGGCACGACCGTGTCCCCACCGGCCTCGACCCAGAAACGCGCCCCGGCAACGTCGACTACCAGCTCGGCGCCGCCGCGCGCGACCGCTACGGCCCGCGTCCGCGCCACGGCCGCGGCGAGCGACTCGCGCGCGCCGCGCACCGCGAAACCGTCCAGCTTGCCCCTCAGCGGCGGGTAGGCCAGTCCGAGGAGGATGCCGAGCAGGGTGAGCGTGAAGAGGAGCTCGACCGCGCTCGTGCCTTGGGGAAGATGCCGTCGTCCGATCATGGCGCCACGGTGCACCCCCCGACGGGGCGACACCATGGCGAGATCGGCCGACCTACGAGGCGACTATTCCAGGTTGTAGTCGCGGATCTTGTAGAGGAGCGCGCGCGAGCTCAGCTCGAGCAGCTCCGCCGCGCGCGTCTTGTTGCCACGCGTCCGCTCGAGTGCCTTCGCAATCAGCCGTCGCTCGAGCGCGGCGCCATGCTTCTTGACCGAAAGCTCGTCCGGCGGCAGGTCCGGATCGTCGAGCGCCGGCACGGGTGAGGTGATGTGGTGGGGGAGGTCGTCGGGCGCGAGTTTGGGCCCCGAGGTCAGCACCATCGCCCGCTCGATCGTGTTCTCGAGTTCTCGTACGTTCCCCGGCCACCCGTAATCGACGAGGAGCTGCATCGTCTCCGGCTCCACACCTTCCACTTCCAGGCGCAGCCGCTCGTTGAAGACCTCGACGAAGTGATGGACCAGCGGCGGAATTTCCTCCCTCCGCTGCCGGAGCGGGACGAGGTGGATCGGGATCACCGCGACTCGATAGTAGAGGTCGCGACGAAAGCGCTGCTCGCGGATCTCTTCCTCGAGGTCCTTGTTCGTCGCGGCAATGATGCGCACGTCCACATCGCGCGACTTGTTCTCACCCAGCCGCCGCACCTCGCCCTCCTGCAGCGTGCGCAGCAGCTTGACCTGGAGCGAGGCCGGCATGTCCCCGATCTCGTCCAGGAAGAGCGTGCCACCGGTCGCAGCCTCGAAGAGCCCCTCGCGGTCGCGCTCCGCACCCGTGAATGCACCGCGCGTGTAGCCGAAGAGCTCCGCCTCGAGGAGCGCCTCCGGGATCGCGCCGCAGTTGAGCGGGACGAAGGCGCGGTCCGCGCGGTCGCTCTCCGCATGGATCAGCCGTGCGACGACCTCCTTGCCCGTCCCGCTCTCCCCCGTGATCAAGACCGACGACGGGTAGGGCGCCACCTTCGTCGCCATCTCGAGCGACTTCTGCATCGCCGCCGACTTGGCGATGATCTCGCCGAAGCGCCGTTCGGCACGGACCTCGCCGCGAAGCCGCCTCACCTCGCGGCGCAACGCCTCTCTCTCCTCCGCCTTCTTCAGCAGGAGTACGAGCTGGTCCGCGCCGAACGGCTTGGAGATGTAGTCGTAGGCGCCCTTCTTCATCGCCTCGATCGCCAGGTCGAGACCGCCGTACGCCGTCATCACGATGACCAGCGCCTGGCCGCCCTCCGAACGGTAGCGCTCGAGGAAGTCGATCCCGTTCAGGCGCGGCATGCGTACGTCGCAGAGGATGATGTCCGGCTCGAGCTCAGCGGCGCGGGCAAGCCCCTCCTCGCCGTCGCTCGCGGTGTGGACCTCGTATCCCTCCTCGCCCAGGATCAGTGAAACCGTCTGCCTGAGCCCCGGCTCGTCGTCGATGATCAGAACGGTCATGGATCGCCCCCTGCCTCGATCGGACCCCCGCCGGATGACGGACGTGCGCTGGCCGGTACGGCATCGGGCGACGCACCCGCCTCGTCCATCGCGGTCATGGCCGGACGCGCGACGGGGAGCACGATCGTGAAGCGCGCGCCGCCGGCGTCGTCGTTCTCGACGTCGATCGTCCCGCCCATGGCATCGATCAGCCGCGCCGAGACCGCGAGCCCCAGCCCGGTCCCCTTCCCCGGTTCCTTAGTCGTGACGAACGGCTCGAAGAGCTGGCTCACCAGCTCACCGGGGATCCCCGGACCGTTGTCACGCACCGTGATCTCCAC
>CALKIP010000170.1 GCA_937995995.1 uncultured bacterium | reverse complement strand
GAGCGAACAGCAAGAGTCCGCGGACGCCGCCTACGCCGCCGCCGTGGAGCGTCTGCCGGTCGTTGAATATGTAGGTGCCCGGCCGCACCTCGGTCACGCCATCGATGGTGTGGAACGAGAATGCCGCAGGGGTGGAGCCGCCGCTCACGACCTCGGGCTCGACCCCGGCGGCGGCGAGCGCCTCGAGGTGGCGGCCGAGGTCTACGCGCACCCGCTCGAGCGAGGGGCCCTGCTCGGCGACCGGTTCACGGATGTGGCCGGGGTAGAACATTACGCCGCGGTACACGATGCCATCGAGCGCCGCCGCCTCTCTGGCGAGCGCCACCGCCGCCTCGGGATCGGGCACGCCGCAACGGTGCATCCCCAGGTCCAGCTCGATCAGCACGCCGACCTCACGGCCCGCAGGAGACGCGGCGGCGGCGAGGTCGCGCAGCGCTTCGGCAGAGTCCAGGCCCATGGTCAGGCGCACGCGCTCGGGCAGCGCTAGGAGCCGCTCGATGCGCGCGCGGCCCACGGGCGGGTAGGCCACCAGGATGTCGTCGACGACGGTGGCCATGACCTCCGCCTCCCTGGGCGTGGCCACCGTCACGCCGACGGCGCCGCGTCGGAGCTGCTCGGCGGCCAGTTCCGGCGTCTTGTGCGTCTTGATGTGCGGCCTCAGTGCGAGGCCGTGCTCACGGGCGTAGGCGGCCATCCGGTCGAGGTTGGCCGCCATGCGGTCGACGTCGACCACCGCCGCCGGCGTCTCGAGCTCGCTGATGCGTCCGGGTGCCTGGCTCATGTCACTGCCCTCCGCGGACCGGCGAGGCAGGGGTGAGGAGCGCGAGTGGATGGGGCCGCCTGCACATGATGTCTCCGTGGTTGGAGTGCACGATTCGATGGTGCGTTGCTCGATCCTAATTCTATTGCCGTACACGCTGCCCGACCATAGCGGTCCGCGGGGGCAGCCGGCGGCACATCTTGTGCGGAACGGACGGGGGAGTGGCACCATTCGCCCGGCAACAAGGAGAAGTCGATGCACAATACGATCGAGCGCTACAGCGAACGCCACCGCGACGAGGCCCTGGCCGATCTTCGCGCGGAGCTCAGCGAATTCAGTCACGACGGCCTCGTCCAGCTCCGCGAGGACCTGGCACGCTCCGCCGTCGTGCGCGGGAGCTGGGCCGGGTGCGTGATCTCGTACAAGCGCGGAGCGCCCGGCTCGACGCGTCGCGACCGGCTCGGCCGCGCACGCAACGCCTTCACGGTCCTGTGGGACAACGGCTGGCTGACCGACGAAGAGGTCCTTTCGATGGTCGACCTCGAACTCGCCCGCCGTCGCAGCCAGGAGCGTGAGAAGAAGCGTCGCGAGCGGATCGAGACTACGGGCGAGGCGGCGGGACTGAACGCCGCCTAGCCCGATGTCATCGGCGGCCCGGCGCCCAGCCGGATCGGAGCGGGGGCCTCCCGAACGCCCCCGCTCGCCGTCGCTTGGATCCCGCGCACGGCCACTCGCGGACGACCCCGCGAGGCATTCCACGTGCCCCGTCGATTCGATGCCCCCTTGGCGTGGCGGCGGCCAGGCCGTACCTTCCCCGCATACAGTCATCGCCGGAACGCACGCCTGAACGCGTCACGAGACCGCTGACGCCTGGCCGAACGGCTGCACCACCGCCACCTCGGTGGGGTGCCCGGTGTACCGGACCAATCTCCACTGTCAGTTCACTGAATCCTATCTGTCATGCAGACCACCCGAGTTCAGCGCAACCCGGCCGCGGCCATCCTGCTTCGACCGTTCGAAAGATTCTTCGCCCTCGAATCGGCAAGCGGCCTCCTACTCCTCGCGGCGGCACTGGTCGCCATCGTGTGGGCGAATTCGCCGTGGGCAGCCACGTACTTCCGCCTCTGGGAGACTCCGGTCACGGTCGGCGCGGGCGACCTCGCCCTGAGTAAGAGCCTGCTTCACTGGATCAACGATGGCCTGATGGTCATCTTCTTCTTCGTCGTCGGGCTCGAGATCAAGCGCGAGGTCCTGATCGGTGAACTGGCCTCGCCGAAGAAGGCGGCCCTCTCGGTCGCCGCGGCGATCGGCGGCATGCTGGTGCCGGCCACGATCTTCGCCGCGCTGAACTTCGGCGGGCCCGGCTCCGCCGGGTGGGGCATCCCGATGGCCACGGACATCGCCTTCGCGCTCGGCGTGATCGCGCTCCTCGGCAGCCGCGTGCCCCTCGCGCTCAAGGTCTTCGTCACCGCGGTCGCGATCGTCGACGACCTCGGCGCGGTCATCGTCATCGCCCTCTTCTACACGGCCGAGTTGTCGTGGATGGCGCTGGCGATCGCTGCGGTCACGCTCTCGCTCCTCATGGGCGTCAATCTCCTCGGGATTCGCCGGCTGCCGCTCTACGTCGTCCTCGGCGTCGTACTCTGGCTCGCGGTCCTCGAGTCCGGCGTGCACGCCACCATCGCCGGCGTGCTGCTCGCGCTGACGATCCCCGCACGTCGCCTGATCGATGCGCCGGAGTACCTCAGGCGAGCCAAGCTGTACGTCGAGGAGTTCGAGGAGGAGGTGCAGCCCGGGCGGTCGGAGCCGACCGCGGACCAGCGCGATGCACTCCTCTCGCTCGAGAAGATGACGGAGCAGATCCAGACGCCGGCCGCGCGTCTGGAGCACGGACTGCACCCTTGGGTCTCGTTCCTCATCATGCCCCTCTTCGCCCTGGCGAACGCGGGGGTCGCACTGGGTGGCGACGTCGGATCGATGCTGACGAGCCCCGTCGCGCTCGGTGTGATCCTGGGCCTCGTCCTCGGCAAGCCGATCGGGATCGTGCTCGCCTCTTGGATTTCCACCCGCATGGGGGTGGCCATGCTCCCCGACGGGGTGGGCTGGCACCAGATCGCCGGCGTGAGCCTGCTCTGCGGAATCGGATTCACGATGTCGCTCTTCATCGCCAGCCTTGCATTTGCAGACGCCGCACTCCTCGATGGCGCCAAGGTCGGGATCATGGCAGCGTCGCTCATCGCGGGGGCAGCCGGCAGCGTCGTGCTGCTGAAGATGGGCGCACCCGCAGCCAGGGAAGTGCAATCCGCACCGGCGGTCGCGGCGGACTGACGCAGCGGGACACGGGCGGCCACTGCGGCCCCACCCGCTGCTGCCGAGACGCGCTCCCCGGTCGAACCGGGGAGCGCGTCGACTTTGCCGAAGGGGTGTGCGGGGTTGAAATCAGGCCCGAGTTTGGGTAAGTTTAGACCGTGCATTACGGGGCTGTAGCTCAGTTGGGAGAGCACCTGCTTTGCAAGCAGGGGGTCGCCGGTTCGAGCCCGGCCAGCTCCACTTCGAACCGCCCCCGCACGCCGAGAGCGTCGCGGGGGCGGTCGTGTTTTCTCCGCGCTCGTCACTCGCCCGACCGCAGTTCGCGAACGAGCGATCCCGGAGCGTTCGGGTCAGTGCTGCACGTCAACCACCAGCCGCGCCGGGTTCTCTAGCTCGAGAACACGGTACTCGTTGGGCGACGCCAGCCCCAGCACCCACGCGACCTGAGCCTCGAAATCGCAGGTCAGTTCCAGCTCTTTCAAGTTCGGCAGCCCCGGCATCCTCTCGCGGTCGGTCACGGTGGGCTGACCCTGCTGGGTATGGGCGTTCGACGGTTCGAGTCGGATCTCGAGCCATGCGTCGCCCGCGATCTGGACCGGGTTGCCCGAGCCGCACTGGCGGACCGGCTGGTCGATGTACTCCACGTGCACTCCGGGCGTCCTGGCGCCGTCGAACCGGAAGACGACGCGGTCGAAGCCTTCGTGCCGGGCGGTGCGGACGTCGACGAGGGTGGGCGGTGCGATCCCGGGCCGGGGGCGATTCACCGTCCCGGCCGTCCAGTCCGAGATCGTGACGACCGGCTGGCCGGGGGCGGGCAAGCCGTCGACGGTACCGTTCTCGGCAGGGCCGCAGCCCGCCGCGAGGAGCAGGATGGAGAGGAGTGGGAGCGGGCCGAACGGTCGGCCTCGGGCGTCCGATCTCATATGCATCCCTCGTTCTGGTTCAGTGTGATTCGCGGCCGTGTCGATTCGCGTGGATCTCGATCCTGCCGACATGGAATCCGCCGACCCGGGCCGGAGCCCGGTCCCGGCCACCTGAGCCGGGTGCGCACTGCGGGCGCAGGGGGTGTGCCGAACCGGGGTTGGTCCGGGATCACCTCGGGATCGGTCCGCTTTCTGCACCCTCCAAGGGGGGTGGACACGCCACGGAGCGAGCAGGAGGAACACTATGGATCGGACGCGCATCGAGGTGCACGGCCTGCCGGACGACGACGCTGCGGCCCAGCTCGAAAATTTGTTGACGGGGAAGACCGGGGTGCCGAAGGCACGGATCGATCCGGCGCTCGAGATCGCGGAAGTCAGCTATGATCCGGACCTCGTCTCGCCACAGGACATCGTCAACTGGATCCGGGGCCAGGGCTACGACGCCCGGTTCTCCAGTCGCGCGCGGGGGGCCTGAGACGAAACGTTCCCGGCATCGGCTCCGGTCCCTTGCTTCCGGAGCCGATGCCTTTAGGGTGGAGCACAGGCCTGTGCGACTCGGGGACGGGTGGCGCCGGCCGGCCGGATCCGGAACGATCTCGGGATCGATCCCGACGCCCACCCGGCCGAATCGCGGGGCGTGCTGGCGGTGTGCCGACCATCGGCCGATACTTCCCGGTGAGGCGATCGCACCTCCGGCAGCGCTGTGGGGTATACGGCGGTGCCGACACTTGTTATGTTAAGCGATTCCCTCCCGAGGGAATTCAATTTTTGTCTTGCCCTGGAATGTGATGGCAGCAGCTAACCTGGTCGCGGAGAACGCGGCCACGCTTGTGTCCGGCACGACCGACGCATCGCGGAGAGGGGGCCGGCGTGAGTAGGGTGGCGGCCTTCGTGGCGGCGTCGCCCGTCCACCGTTTCCTGGTGCACGTGGGTCAGGCCTCGCTCCTGGCACTCGCGATCGTGAAGACGCTGCCGCGTCCGCGGAGCTATCTGTCGAGCACGATCCAACAGTCCTACATCATGGGGATCCGCTCGCTGCCGCTCGTGCTCTTCATCGCGGTATTGGGCGGGGCGGTGACCTCTCAGCAGACCGGTGCGCAGTTCGCCGGTGCGCTGCCGATCTGGGTGGTCGGCAGCGTGGCGGAGAAGACGATGGTCACCGAACTCGCGCCGATCCTGACGGCGCTCGTCCTGATCGGTCGGATCGGGGCGAGTATCGCGGCCGAGCTGGGAACGATGCGGGTGACGGAGCAGATCGATGCGCTTTACGCGATGGGTCGCGATCCGGTCCCGTTCCTGGTCGTGCCGCGCGTGCTCGGCGGCGTCTTCGTCTTCCCGGCGCTGGTCGTGCTTGCGAACGTGGCCGGGATGGGCGCGGCGTGGTTCGTCGGCGTGCTTACGGTGGATGGCCTCACCACGGCGGACTTCCTCTACGGCGCGCGGTTCTACTTCGAGCCGTTCGACTTGTGGTACTCGGTGATCAAGGGAACGCTCTTCGGGCTCGCGATCACGTTCCTGGCGTGCTACATCGGCCTAGAGGGCCGGGGCGGCGCCGAGGGCGTGGGGCGGACGACGACAATGGCGACGGTCGTCTCGACGGTTGCGATCATGATCATCGACGTCTCCGTGGTCCCGCTGCTGAAGCTGTTCTGAGGCCGGCGGAGCGAGTGAGTCAGGTGCGATGATCGAGTTCAGGGGATTACACAAGGCATTCGGCCGGCTGGTCGTGCTGAACGGCGTGGACCTGTCGGTGCGCGAGGGCGAGACGCTCGTCCTCCTGGGACCGTCGGGCACAGGCAAGAGCGTGCTGATCAAGCACGCGATCGGGCTCCTGGAGCCGGATGAGGGCGACGTGTTCGTCGACGGCGTCTCCGTGCCGAACGCCTCGCCCGAGGAGTTGGCACGTGTGCGTCGCAGCGTGGGGTACGTCTTCCAGAACGCGGCGCTCTTCGACTCGATGTCGGTCCTCGAGAACCTGTGGTTGGCGCTCGACGACGACCGCAACCTGCGGACCCCTGAATCGTGCCGAGATGAGGCCGCGGAGCTGCTGGAGCGCGTCAACCTCGATCCGACGGTCATGGACAAGTTTCCCGCGGAGCTGTCGGGCGGGATGCGCAAGCGGGTCGGCGTGGCCCGGGCGATCGCGAGCCGGCCGAAGTACCTGCTCTACGATGAGCCGACGACGGGCCTCGACCCCGTGAACGCGGAGAACATCGACCAGCTCATCATGGAGCTGCGTCGCGAGATCGGCGTCACCAGCATCGTGGTGACGCACGACCTGGAATCGGCCTTCATGGTGGGAGACCGAATCGCTCTGCTCTTCCAGGGCAGGATTCACGCATGC
This sequence comes from uncultured bacterium, assembly GCA_937995995.1. Classification (GTDB taxonomy): domain Bacteria; phylum Gemmatimonadota; class Gemmatimonadetes; order Longimicrobiales; family RSA9; genus CALBZE01. The sequence continues at coordinate 8,903 of CALKIP010000170.1, read as the reverse complement.
GGTACCCCGGACGAGATCATGGCGAGCACGGATCCGGTGGTTCAGAAATTCGTACGACGCGGCCGCACCGACGCGGCCGTCGCGTGAGGAGAATACGGTTAGATGGACAAGCGCACGCGGAGCCTGGCGGCGATCGGCCTCCTCGTAGTAGTGGCCGGCGGTCTGTTCGTGTGGGGGCTCTACTTCCTGATGGGCAACCCGATCTGGCGCAGCTCGACCGACGTGACCCTCGTGCTCGAGGACGCCGGTGGACTGAAACGCAACGACCGGGTCCACGTCCATGGAGTGCAGGTGGGCGCCGTGCGGAACGTCCGCCTCCTGAAACCCGGCGAGGTGTGGATCGACCTGCGGCTCGATGAGGGCGTCGCGCTCCCGGCAGACACGCGGGCGCGGCTGAAGAACGACGTCTTCGGCACGACGACGGTGGAGCTGGTGCCGGGCACGGCACTCGTCCTGCTCGAGGAGGGCGACACGATCCAGGGCATCGCCTCGCGGGCGCTGCCGGACCTCGTGCTCGAGCTCGGCGGCAAGGCGGAGTCGATCCTGTCCAGCGCCGACCTGTTGCTCTCGGCCGAGATGATCGAGGACATGAGGGAGACGGCGGCCATCCTGCCCGAGGGCGCGCTGGAGCTGCGCGCGGCCTTCCAGCAACTGCACCTGGCGGCGGAGTCGGTGCGGCGCACGGCCACCCAGGTCGAGGAGGCGGAAGCGGGGCCGCAGCTCGCGGCGGCACTCGAGGAGCTGCAGCGCAGCGCACAATCGTTCACGATGGCGGCCAACGCCATGGAGGCGGCACTCGGTGGACTCGCCTCGGTCATGGGCAAGATCGACCAGGGCGAGGGCACGCTCGGCCGGCTGGTCAACGATTCCACGGTCTACACCGAACTCGAGGCCACGCTGCGCGAGTTCCGCCTGCTGGCGACGGATGTGCGTGAGCGCCCGGGCCGCTACATCAACGTTTCCATCTTCTGATTGCCTCGGCATGCGGATTGCGTTATAGTCTCAGTTGGCGAAGGCGCCCCGCCCCGCGGCGGCCGGCGCGCAAGGAAAGCCGTCCCGCAATGCGGGACGGCTTTCTTTCGTGGCGGAGGGACCGCAACCCAGGAGGCGCAATGCGTTTCGAACTGCTGGACCTCCAAGCCGAGCCGGAAGGCGTCGCCCCCATCCGCAGGATCTCCGCCCTTGGCGTCCACTGGAGAGTGTCGGTGGCCACCTACCCGGAGGCGATCGGATGCATCGGTCGCCTGATCTTCGAGCCACAATCGCCGGGAACGCGTCACGACACGCGTTACGGGCCGCTCACGCTCCGGGGCCGCACCCGGGAGGAACTTCTCGTCCGGGTCCATGACATGCCCGACCGGCGGCTTCTGGCGTACCTCCACTCCCTGGGCTGAGGATCTGCCCGGGCGGCACTTCTTCCTGGCTGCCCCCGTATAACACAGAGCGGCCGGTGGATTCGCGACCCCTCGGGTTTGATTCTTGCGCTTCTCAAGGGGTGAACGGTCCTTCGGCGACGGCGTTCCAGGCCGTCGCTCGGTGGGCCTAGGGGGACCGGGTCACACCGGAGGCCGGATGTTGTTTACGCTGCTCGCCTCGATCACACTTGCCGTGACGGCCTTGCTGGCCTGGTACCTCTGGCGTGTGCCGGAAGGGCCGGCGTGTCCACGGTGCGGCGCGGCGACTCTGGCGGACGAGCACGTGGTGTCGAACCGGGCATCCATTCTGTTCGACCGCTGGACCGTGGCCCGTGCCTGTCCCGTCTGTGGGTGGGGGGGACGGCAGCGTCGGGGAGGACGGCCCGAGCCGGCTCGGCACGACGGAACTTCGGGGGGTAGGTCATGAGTCAGGGACTGCAGCTCGTCCTGATGCTGTTTGCCGTCGTAGGGTACGGCGGCGCCGGTGCATCCCTCGCCGTGGCACGACACCGTCACCTCACCGACGGGGAGCGGGACTTCGGGATGCTCGCGGTCGCGCTCATGCTCTTCATCTTCGGTGCACTGTGTACCGCGGTCGGTGTGGGGGTGGTCGGCGTCCTCGCGTTCGGCGGGATCGTGCTCTGGGCGAGCTACGTCTTCATGGCACAGCACATGGGGCTCTTCCGGATCGAGGCGACGCACGCGCCGCCGGCCTCGGAGGAGGAGCAGGCGGAGGAGTCGGGGCGGCCGAATTGAGGGAGGCGTGCTCCGGAGTTCGGGGCACGGTTCTTCGCTCGCACTGCGTATCACGTACCCATCGCTGCATCTGCTCTCCCCGCCACACGGTTGTCCTGTCGTCCGCTCACCTCTTCACGCCTACCCATGTCATTGAGTTTGCCCGAACCGCAGTGGCCCGGGTCCCGTACGCCTACGCTTACGCGTGCCCGTGCCTGGATTCACGCCTTTCGTCGGGCACGGTCACGGGCACGTGTACAGGGAATGGGCACGGGCACGCGTACGTGTATGTGTACGTGATACGGATATGTATATGTGATTCGGATCTGCGGGGTTCGGCATCACCCCGTCATTGCAGCGTTCCGCTGGTGGCCCACGGATCCTCCGTTTTGGCGATCCGCTCGAAGAGTAGCGGCACCACCATTTCCTCCAACAGGCCGGCCAACTCGAAGCCGAGGGGTGCGGTTGCCGTGGCGGATGGGGTCACGGGGATCGGGCGGGTGCGGTGGAGACCGTCCGGTGGGAAGGCGCGGGCGGCCCATTCGAGGGCGGGCAGGGCGCGCCGTGAGATGCGCCCGGTGCGAACCCAGCGCTCCCTGAAGCGCACGATCGAGCCGCGGCGGCGGTGGCGGGTGTCACCGTCGAGGAGGAGCGCGGCGGTGGCCATGCGCGTGATGTCGTCGCGGGCCCGCAGCGCCGCATCTTCCCAGCGGCCCTCGCCCAAGGCGCGACGGACGATCGAGCCACCTTCGTCGACCCAGTCCAGAAGGCAGCTCGCACAGAAGGCCGCGTCGGCCGGGGTGAAGTCGATATGCAGCGGCGATGCGCCCCGAGGCCAGATCGGGATGCCGTCGTCGAGGGCATCGACGAGCATCGGGGTGCGCCCTCCGACCTCCAGGTCGCACTCGGGGACGACCCATGGCTCTACGGCGATCCCCGTGGCGGCGTAGACGGCTTCGGCGTGTTCTCCGAGTGCGGCGGCCGCCTGGTCGCGATCGTCCGGATCGATGGCACAGAGGGCAAGGACATCGACGTCCGAGTCGTGGCGATCGTCGCCTCGGGCCTTGGAGCCGAAGAGGAAGGCGCGGATCAGGGGCGGCTCTCCGCCATCCAGCGCCCGTCGCAGGAGTTCTGCCACGGCGCGGCGCTCGCTGAGGTCGAGGTTCGGCACTTCGGCGATCATGGCGTCAGTTTCCGTAGAACCTTCGGCTGCTGAAGCGCGGGTGGTCGTAGAACCCCTGAGGATCTCTGTTCTCGCCCGGCAGGGACAGCGCCTCGAGGGGCTGCCGGTCGTCCCAGGCGGGTAGCTCTCGCAGTGCATCGACCGAGTGGAGGCTCACCCACACGGCCCGGTTCGCCTCGTCGAGACGTGCGTAGTCGACGGGGACCAGGAGGCGCCGGCCGTCGGCCTCGGTACGTGCGGCCAGGAATCGCACCTTGAGGACGCGGGTGTCGACGAGCAGTTCCTCGATGCGGCCGGCCGGCTCGCCGTCGGCCAGGAGCAGCGTCCAGCCACGCGGGTCGGTCTCGTGTTCTGCGACCCGGTACTCGGGCAGCGCCGAGAGCGGCGCGAGAGCGGGGGGCGCGTCCACGCGAACGCGCGACTCCAGCTCGGAGGGACCGTACACCGCTCCCGCGTACGACGGGCGCGGCCGGTAGCGCTCCCCGCCGTAGGCCTGGGCGTATGCGGAGACGAGGCCGTTCTCGTAGTCGCGGTCGAGTGTGCGGAGGTGGTGGTCCCATGCCGGGATCGCCTCGAAACGATCGCGGGTGAAGCCGGGTACCCACACCACGCGCTCGGCCGGATCCGCCTTCGCCTGTCCGATCGGGACGAGGACGTGCTTGCGGAGCGGCCCGAGGTCGACGTCCAGGTAGCGTGGCCGCGACTGCGGATCGACGAGCAGGTCGTGGACGCTCCCGGCCTCGGCGCCGTCGACGAGCGTGATCACTCTCCAACCGCGTACGTCGTACGTACCATCGCGCCAGCGTACGATGCGCTGTTCGGAGAGGGGCACCAGACTCATTGGGAACTCCATCACGCCGCGGGAAGGCTGTACCGCCGGGCACATGGGCAAGAGCCGTTCCAGCCCCGCAGCCACGGCGTGGTTGCTTCGGTGGAGGGGCGCAGGTAACTTGAAATTCCTTCACCAGACGGATACGACGCAAAAACCTCACATACATGGCGAACGAAACGCAACTCATGGACAAGCTGGTCTCGCTGTGCAAGCGGCGAGGCTTCATCTTTCAGTCCTCGGAAATCTACGGCGGCACCGGTTCGGTCTGGGACTACGGCCCGCTCGGCGTCGAGCTGAAGCGCAACATCAAGGACGCGTGGTGGCGCTCGATGGTCCACGAGCGCGACGATATCGAGGGGCTCGACGCGGCGATCCTGATGCACCCGCGCGTGTGGGAGGCGAGTGGTCACCTCGCCGGCTTCACGGACCCGCTGATCGAGTGCAGGAACTGCCACCGCCGCTTCCGGGCGGACAACCCCGAGGTCCAGGAAGGCCAGTGCCCGGTCTGCGGCACGAAGGACGCCTTCGGCGAGCCGCGGATGTTCAACCTCATGTTCAAGACGTTCATGGGGCCGGTCGAGGATGCGGCGGCGACGGTCTATCTGAGGCCGGAGACGGCGCAGGGCATCTTCGTCAACTTCCAGAACGTCCTGACGACGTCGCGGCAGCGCGTGCCGTTCGGGATCGCACAGATCGGCAAGGCGTTCAGGAACGAGATCACGCCGGGCAACTTCATCTTCCGCACGCGCGAGTTCGAGCAGGCGGAGATGCAGTTCTTCGTCGAGCCGGGCACCGACGATCAGTGGTTCGAGTACTGGATGGAACAGCGGATGGCGTGGGTGAAGTCGCTCGGCATCCGAGAGGAGAAGCTGCGCTTCAACGAGCACTCGCCCGAGGAGCTTGCGCACTACGCGAAGGCGGCCTTCGACATCGAGTACGAGTTCCCCTTCGGCTGGCAGGAGTTCGAGGGGATCCACAACCGCACCGACTTCGATCTGGGTCGGCACCAGGAGTACTCGGGCAAGCGGCTCGAGTACATCGACCCGTCGGACCGCGACAAGCGCTTCATCCCGTACGTGATCGAAACTTCGGCGGGCGTGGACCGCACGACGCTCGTCGTGCTGGCGGACGCGTACCGTGAGGAGGAGGTCGAGGGCGAGAAACGCGTCGTACTCGGCCTGCACCCGCGCCTCGCGCCGCTCAAGGCCGCGATCCTGCCGCTGGTCAAGAAGGATGGTCTGCCCGAGGTGGCCGAGAAGATCCACCGCGCGCTGCGCAAGGCGGCGATCCCGTCGCAGTACGACGACAGCGGCTCGATCGGCAAGCGCTACCGCCGGCAGGATGAGGCGGGGACGCCGTTCGCGGTGACGGTCGACGGGCAGACGCTCGAAGACGACACGGTCACGGTCCGCGACCGCGACACGCTCCGGCAGGAGCGGGTCGGGACCGATCGGGTCCTCGATTACCTGAGGGAACGCATCGGCTGAGGCCTATGGATCCGGAACTCGTCCAACGAGTCGAGGAGTTCTTCACGACGCTCGCCCGCGAGCAGTACCGCGCACTCGCCGGGCTCACAACGGAGCCCGCGCTCGCGGCGGTCTACGAGCGGTACGCGGACCTGTTCCGGACCGACATTCTTTCAGCCCTCGCCGATGCCGAGGCGGCCGCGGCCGGCGAGGGCCGCCGGCGCCTCCGGGCGCTGCGGGAGTTCCTGCTCGCCAGTGCATCGGAGCGGGCGGCCGCGGAGGTGCTGGACAAGCGGCTGGCTTGGGAAGCGGCGGCGTCGCTCGAGATCGACGGCCGCCGCATTCCGTATCGGCAGGCGGCATCCGCGCTGGCGAACGCGGCGGAGCCGCAGCACCGTCACGCGATCGAAACCGCGCGGCTGGAGGCGGTGAAGGGCGTCGAGCCGCTGGACCGGGAGCGGTTCGAAAAGGAGTGGCGGCTGTACCGCCTGGCCGGTGGCGACTACGTCGAGGCGTGGGAGTCGCTGACCGGCCTCCGTCTCGAGCCGCTGGCCGAGGCCGTACAGCTCCTGCTCGTCGAGACGGAGGCCGTCTACCGCGACCTGCTGACGTACGAGCTGCCGCGTCGCATCGGCGTGAGTCTGCCGGACGCCATCGCGGCGGACCGGCTGCGGCTGGAGCGGGCGCCGTGGGTCGACGCCCGCGGCGGCAGCAGCGATCCCCTGGGCGTGGCGCGGCGACAACTCGCCGAGATCGGGTGGGACGTGGAGGCCGAGGGGCGCATCGCGCTCGACCTGGAGCCCCGGCCGACCAAGTGGGCCCGGGCGTTCTGCTCGGTGATCCGCGTGCCGGACGAGGTCGCCCTCGTCGTCTCGCGCTCGGGCGGGTGGCGTGACTGGTACGCGTTCTTCCACGAGCTCGGCCACGCCCAGCACTTTGCACGGGTCGACGCCGCGCTGCCCTTCGAGGACCGCGCCCTGGGCGACTACTCGGTGACCGAGGGCTACGCCCGCCTCTGGGACCGCCTCACGACGCACCCGCTCTGGCTCGATCGCTACGTGGGGCTGCGTGGCGCCGAGCAGGTGGAGTTCGTGCGCCTGGCCACGCTCCTCGACCTGCTCCAGCTCCGGCGTCAGGCGGGGAAGCTGCTCTACGAGATCGAGCTTCACCGCGACGGGCGCTTCGACGGCATGGCCGAGCTGTACGCCGAGCGCCTGACCGAGGCGACGCTACTGCCCCATGATCCCGCCGGGTATCTGGACGACGTCGATCCCGGCTTCTACTGCGCGCGCTATCTGCGGGCGTGGGCGCTATCCGCGCTCCTGGCCGACCGGCTCCGCGACCGATTCGACGAGGACTGGTATCGCAATCCCCGCAGCGCACCGTATCTCGAAGACCTCTTCGCACGAGGCCATGCCGACGACGGCGAAGCACTCGCCAGGCGGCTCGGCGCGGACGCGCTCGACTTCGACCTCGTGAGGGTGCAGCTCGAGGCGGTGATGGCTTAGACTGGCAGGGGATAAGAGCAGCGCGAATAGGGGATCGTGGGGAAAGGGAGTGCGGATAGGGCGAGGGGATCGTTGACCGCGGGGCAGGAAAGTGAGGGGACGCGACCATGGCGAATGGAGGCGAAGTGGCCGAGAAAGTCGATCAGTTTTCCAGCCGGTGGGGGATGCTGCTGGCCATGCTGGGGATGGCGGTGGGGACGGGCAACATCTGGCGCTTCCCGCGCATCGCCGCAACGAACGGCGGCGGCTCCTTCCTGGTCGCGTGGGTGTGCTTCCTCCTGCTCTGGTCGGTACCGCTGATCCTGGTCGAGTTCGCGATGGGCAAGTCCACGCGCTACGGACCGATCGGCGCCTTCGCCCGGCTGATGGGGCCGCGCTTCGGGTGGATGGGCGCGTTCATCGCCTTCACGGCGACCGCGATCATGTTCTACTACGCGGTCGTCATGGGGTGGGCGCTCCATTACTTCTGGGCGGCGTTGACCGGCCAGGTGCCGATCGAGGCGCTTGCGGCGCTGGACCTCACGACGATGGATGCGGTGGCGGCGGAGGCGGCGGTCGAGCCGTTGCTCCGCTTCTGGGAGGACTTCTCCTTCTCCGCGAACGTGCTCCCCGTGCATGCGATCGGCATGGCGCTGGCCATCCTGGTGGTGGCCCGCGGAGTCAGGGGGATCGAGAGCGCGACCCGGATCCTGATCCCGAGCCTGTTCGTGCTCGTGGTCGTCCTGGCGATCCGGGCGGTGACGCTGCCGGGTGCCTCCGCGGGGCTCAATTTCCTCTTCACCGCGGACCTCGCCGACCTGGCGGACCACCGCATCTGGCTGGAGGCGCTGACGCAGAACGCGTGGGACACGGGCGCCGGATGGGGGCTGATCCTGGCGTACGCGGTCTACATGCGAAAGCGCGAGGACACGGCGCTCAACGCCTTCGTCCTCGGCTTCGGCAACAACTCGGTCTCGCTGCTGGCGGGGATCATGGTGCTGTGCACCGTCTTCGCGATCCTGCCCGGCGCCGAGGCGCAGATCGTGGGCGCGGGCAACGAGGGGCTCACCTTCATCTGGGTGCCGGCGCTCTTCGCGAAGATGCCCGGGGGAGGGGCGTTCATGACGCTCTTCTTCCTGGCGTTGACCTTCGCGGCGTGGTCGAGCCTGATCAGCATGATCGAGCTGGCCACGCGCGTGCTGGTCGACAGCGGGATGAAGCGTGGCCGTGCGATCGCGCTCATCGGCACCTTCGGCTTTCTCTTCGGCGTCCCGTCGGCGCTCAGCCAGGACGTCTTCGCCAACCAGGACTTCGTCTGGAGCGTGGGCCTCATGGTGTCGGGGCTCTTCTTCGCCATCGCCGTACTGCGCTACGGCGTGACGCGCTTCCGCGAGGAGCTGGTCAATGGACCGGGCTCTGACATCCGCATCGGGCGCTGGTGGGACTGGGCAATTCGGCTGGTGGTCGTCGAGGCCACCGTCCTCATCGTATGGTGGTTCTGGCAGGTGCGCACGGAGCCGCTCTTCGGCGCCTTCGGCATCGGCAGCATGCTGGCCCAGTGGGGGGTGGTGCTGACGTTCTTCCTCCTGGCGAACCGCTGGATGGTGAGGCGGACCCGACCCGAAACAGCGCGTGAGAGGGTGCCGGAAGGGGATATGCCGGCGTCGATCCCGTAGGGCCGGCCTTCGGCCGGCGGGTTTCGGCGTCCTGCGGACGCGGGGGCGGCGCCGCGGGGCGGCGCGGGAAGCGGCCGGCCTTCGGCCGGCGGGGAGCGGCCGCTTTGCG
>CALKIP010000169.1 GCA_937995995.1 uncultured bacterium | reverse complement strand
CCGCCTCGATGGCGATCTCGATCTCGACCTCGTCGCCGATCATCGTCATCGTCTCCAGCGCCTGGTTGAAGGAGACGCCGAAGTCCTGTCGGTCGATCGTGGTGCTCGCCAGGAACGCGACGCGCTCCGCTCCCCACGGATCCTGCTCGAGACGGCCGAGATAGATCCCCTCGAGGACCACCGGCCTCGTCACGCCGCGCAGCGTCAGGTCGCCGTGGACCTTCACCTGCGTCCCGATCACCTCCACGCGGTCGCTTCGGAACGTCATCGTCGGGAACTCCTCGGCCGCGAAGAAGTCCGGCGTCCGCAGGTGCGCGTCACGATCCGCGTTCAGCGTGTTGATGCTCGCCGTCTGCACCGTGACCTCCACCTGGCCGCCACTCAGGTCGGTGGGGTCGAAGACGAGCGTGCCGCCCCAGTCGTTGAAGGTGCCGGCTACACGGCCGATCAGATGCCGCACACGGAAGCTCAACTCCGAGTGCACGGGGTCGATCACGTACGTGACCAGCCCCGGCTCCGTCGCAGTGTCCACTCCGGGGGAAACGCTCTCCAGGGCGACCGGCGTGGGAACGGTGCTCTCCACGCTCTCCACGGCCGGGGCGGACATCGCGACGGTCGCGGGAAGAGCAAGCAGGGCGGTCAGGGTTCGCAACTTCATCATGGATCTCGAACTTCTCGTGTCGGATGGCTCCACTTCGGAGCAGCAGAAGCCATCGGGATGGTGCCGTGCTGCGCGGCGTTGTCGTTCAGTGTCATAACACCTGACGCGACGAAATGGCTCCCAATGCCTACCGGCGCCCGCTACGAACAACGGGAGGGGTCAGGCGGCTTTACCTCCTGACCCCTCCCGCTGCGAAGCAGCTCTACTGCCGCCGTCAGGCGGCCCTCCCGCGCCGCACAGCGGCGCCCTCCCGGCCGGCCGAAGGCCGGCCCTCTACTGCCTCTCGTACGCCCCCAAGTCCACGACCGGCGTACCCGAGGCGCTCCCATCGACGACGCGCGCGTTGCCGGCCAGGTCCAGGGGCAGCGGCTCCGCGGTGTCGCCGTCGCCATCCAGGTCGAATACGTCCGCCGGCAACAGCGCGTTGCTCCCGGCGTCGATGGCCGGCGATGCGTCGCCCAGCCGCAGGTCGCCTCCCGGCAGGTCGAGGAACAGCGGATCGGCGTCGATGAAGTCCGTGCAGGAATCGAACAGGACGGGGCAGCCGCCCTCGGTCAGGCTGAACTCGGCGGTGGCCGAGGCGAGTCCGCTCCCCGTGACCTGCTCGGGCGCGTTGCCGTAGAGGATCGAGTTGTGCACGGTGAGCGCGCCGGTATCCATGTGCACCGCACCGTCGCTGGCCGCGGTGTTCCCCGCCAGCGTCGAGTTGGTGATACGGATGTCGGAATCGGCCGTGGCGTGGATCGCGCCCGCCGTCTGGGCGCTGTTGTTCCAGAACTCGACATTCGCGAGGTGCACCGTGGCGCCTATCGAGTAGGCGGCACCGCCATCGGACGCGGCGACGTTGTTACGGAAGACGACGTTCTCGAGACCGATCTCCAACGTGCCCGCGGTACGTTCCAAGTGGATTGCGCCGCCGCGTTCGCCGGAGTTGCCGTCGAAGGTGCTGTTCACGAAGGCCGGCATGACGGTACCTGCCGGGGACCGGGCCACTACGGTGACGGCGCCGCCCAGCACGGTTCCCTCGTTGGCCGCAAAGGTGACGTTCTCGAAGAGCGGTGCGGCCATGCGACCGGCGAGGCTCGCGATCACGACAGCACCGTTCTCTCCCGTGTTCTCGGTGAGGATCAGGTTGCGCAGCGTGGGGCCACAGACTCCTACATCATCACCGCAGTAGATCGCGGCCCCCCCTCCGCTGTTGGATCCACGCACGGTGAACCCGTCCACCACGACCGTGCGCATCCCGGTCCCCGTCAGATTGAGAATCATGAGTGCACTGTTTTCGTTGTGCGTGCCGCTCTGATCCAGGTCGCCATCGAGGATCGTGGGGTGGGCCTGCCAATCCCGCTGGTCGCGCGCGGTCTCGTCACCGGAGAAGCCGCCGTAGAGCGAGACGCCCTCGACGAGGTCATAGCGCGATTGCTCGTAGTTGTCCGTCTGGCCGGCGCCCTCGTCGGGGTAGTAGGTGCCCTCGGCGACCCAGATCTCCGTCACGCCCGCGCACGGCTGACCGGGGGCGCTCTGGTCGCGCACGCAGGCGAGGGCGTCCTGGAGGTACCGGAACGCGGTCGCCCACGAGCGGCCGTCGCCACCCGGCGCGGCATCCGCGTCCACGGCGATGGCGAAGGAGGGGAGCAGGATCTCGTCGGGGTCGCAGTCGACACCCGCGTCGACCATCGTCGCGGCCGGGTTGTTCGGGTCGGTACCGGCCGTGCGGACCCGGCAGATGCGGCGAACGGGGTGGCCGACGACCGCCGTCGAGCTGTTGCCGAGGAGCGTGACCCAGTCGACGCCGGCGAGGGCGTCCGCGCCCGACTGCACGCTCGAGGTGCCCTGCTCCTCGAGGCTCTCGGTGATGCGCGTCTCCGTGTCGTCGACCGCCATGAAGACGGCCGTGATCGTGTACGGATCGTCCGTGGCGGTGGCCTGGAGCGGAACCTTGAAGGCGAAGGTGACGAGGCCGTCGAACTGCTCGGCCGCGGGGTTGGCCGCCAGCGTCCGGCTCCCCGGCGTCCCCGGGTTGGAGACGACGAAACCGTACGGGAACACGGTCGTGACGCCTTCGGGCGCTTCCGCAAGGATCGTCGCCGCCTCGGCCTCCGTCACCACCTGGAGCACGCCGGCGCCGTTCGGCACGACGGCCACGCGATCGACGGCGCGCTGGACGCTTCCGGTCGGCAGGATCGCCTGCGCGATGCCGGCGTCCGCCGGGCTGCCGTCGAAGCGGAGTAGCGAAGAGAACGCAGTCTCCTCGAGCGTGCCGTCGTCGGCCACGGCGAGGAAGGTCAGGTTGTTGCGCGGCGTGTCGTACGGCGTGCCGTCCGTCTGGGCGTTACGCACGCGGAAGGTGGCGTAGAGGTAGCGTACGCCGCCGTCCTCACGGTCGCCGTCGGTGAACGACCCGGTCGCAACCGGCTCGAGCTGGATCGTCCCGTTGCCGCTGGCGTCGGTGTTCGTTGGCACGCCGAGCGATTGCGGCGCGAACCCGCCCACGCGCGCCCTGCGCAGACGTTCGAGTGACGCGACGTCGGGTGCCGAGACCACCGACGCGTGAGGCTCCGCGCCGTCGAGGCCGGAGACGGTGATCTCGATGAGACCGAGCACGCTCCGGGTCTCGTCGGGGGTGATCCTGTCCGACTCAAGTGGCAGAGATCGATCGCAGCCGGCAACGAAGACGGCCGCGATCAGGAGCGTGGCGAATGCCACGCGAGCACGAAAGCGGTCCTGCAACTCGAACGAAAAGGTACCGCGCATGAATGGCTCCTTGGCGGCGGATGGTCGATGTCCGGATCGTCCGCGGCCATCGACGTCCGAAGTCCGTCGATGGCCGCGGACGCCCGTCCCCTTTCGGGGGTTCGGAATGTCCTGCTACGGAAAGATGGGGACGCTCTGCTGGAGCGTGAGGGCGCTCCACACGCCCAACCGCTCCAGGCACGGAGCCGTGTAGGCCCTGCGCTCTACGGCCGCCGGCAAGGTGCCGGATCCCGTGACGTCCGGGCTTCCTGATTCGGGATGGCAGGCCACGGTAGCGTTCGTCTGCTTCTCCATACACGTCGTCTCCACTCGGTGGTTCGGCGGTTTGGTTGCGGGCGGCGCGTTATGCGCGCCTATGTAGTCAGACGGGAATGCGGTGCGGGGCTGATCATCGAGCCACGCGGGTTCGTTTTCCGACGCTTCGACGCGCCCACTGGACCTTGGGAAGGGGTCCACGACCGGATCGGGTGCGTCCGGTCAGAGGCGAGAGTCCGTGAATATATACATCACGGCCGTAGATCATACAATCATTTTGTTGCACCGTGCGGCCGGAGCGTCGGGAGGGTGTGTACGCAGCGACGGTGTGGAACGCACATTCCGCTAGTATTCGGCTTCGCCGAGCCCCCGGTGCCTACTTTCCAGGTACGCCCGTGCGCCCCGCTCGGTGGTGAGTGAGATCGCCTTCTCATACGCGCGCCTCGCCTCGGCCACCCGTCCTAGCTCCTCGAGGAGGTTGGCCCTCGTCGCCCATGCGGGCTGGAAGCGGCGGGCCGCCTCATCGGGGATCGCGTCGAGTGCAACGAGCCCTTGCTCCGGCCCCTCGACGCGTCCGACCGTTGCGGCGTAGGCGACGCGTGCGCCGAGCGTCGGCGCGACCGAGACCAGGCCGGCGTAGAGCCGGTGCAGCGCCTTCCAGTCGGTCACGCCCGTGACGGCCCTTGCACAGTGCACGGATTGGATCGCGGCCTCGAGCTGGAAGCGGCCGATGCGTCCCAGTGCGTGGGCGCGGCGCAGATAGCGCTCTCCCTCCCGGATCAGGTCGGCGTCCCAGAGCGTGGTGTCCTGCTCCTCGAGTGGAACGTAATCATCCGCGTCGCCCCGTGCTTTGGCCCTGGCCAGCGAGAGCGAGATCAGCGCGGCGAGGCCAAAGGCCTCGGGCTTGTCGCCGAGCAGTTCGGCAAGAGTGACGGCCAGGTAGTGCGCCTCGGCGGCAAGCGAGTCTCGCGTAGCCGTGCCGCCGGCGAGTGGCCAGTCGATCGCGTAGGCGCCGTAGATCGCCTCGAGCACCGCGTCCAGCCGCGCCGGCATGTGCGTGCGGTCCGGGACGACGAAGGGGATGCGAGCGCCCCGGATGCGGCGCTTCGCCCGCACGAGCCGCTGCGCCATCGTCGATGTCGGCACGGCGAACGCCCGCGCGATCTGCCGGGCATCGAAGCCGAGCACCGTCTGGAGCATGAGGGGCGTGCGGATCGCCGGGTCGATCGCCGGGTGGGCGCAGACGAAGAGCAGCGCCAGGCGACGGTCGGGGATGGCGTCCGGATCGATCTCGGGGATCACGGCCGCCGCGGCGTCGGCCGCGACGGCGTCGAAGGGTGCGGAGGTGCGGTGGGCGGCGGACTTGTACACATCCCGCAGGCGGTTGCGGGCGGCGGTGAGGAGCCACGCCTCCGGGTTGTCGGGAACTCCGGCCTCCGGCCAGTTGCGGAGCGCGCGTGCGAAGGCCTCCGCCAGGGCATCCTCGGCACGCTCGATGTCGCCCGAGGGCGCGGCGAGGATCGCGAGGAGCCGGCCGTATGAGACGCGCGCGATCTGTTCGGCCCGGGCCCAGGCCGGCGCCGTGTCGTTGCCCGACTCCACGTCATGGTCCGACTCCATGGCCCGTGCCCCTGCGCCGGCCGCACCTCCCGCGGCGGCCGGCGCACGGTCGCTCTGCCTCAAGCCGGGACCCAGGAGCGGTCCAGGAAGTACACCGCCGTGGGGCGGATCTCGATGGTGCCCCACTGCGCGGCCGGACACTTCTCGGCCCAGGCGAGCGCCGCATCGAGGTCGGGGACGTCGAGGACGAAGGTGCCGCCGAGCTGCTCCTTCGTATCTGCGTATGGCCCGTCTTGCACCTGGGGGCTGCCGTTCTGGAGCGTGAGCGTCGTCGTATTTGCGGATGGCTGGAGCACTTCCGCCGAGACGAGCACGCCCGCGTCGGCGAGGGATTCGGCGTAGGCCTGGAACGCAGCCATCCCGGCCTCCAGCTCTTCCTGGCCGAGCTCGTCTTCCGTCATCTCCGGGTAGTGGAGCAGGAGCGTGTAGCGCATGAGATGTCCTCTCTGAAAGGGTTTCCTGATACGGTCACCTACATGACGAGAGTGCCGGGCGGCAATCGACAGGCGTGTCTCCGGTGGGTCGTTCACAGGGACTCGCGGCTGCCTGAGTCGAATATCGTTCTCGACCCCCGCCCTCCGCACGCGATCGAGTTTGGGCTCCGATAGCGAGTCCGATGTCGATTGCGTTCGGGAGTCGGTGGGTCGGCTACGAAATCGGGCCCGTTATCCGAGACCTTTCTCGTTGCCGAGGTTTTGCGGCGCGTCCCTTACGATATTGGGTCCGGTTCGGCGGGAAGGGCCGGGCCTTCGACCGCGACACCGGCACGACACCGGGTGAGAGAGATGGGAGTCGAGGTCGGAATCAAACTCACCTCACTCGCCTGCTCACCCCAGGCATCTCAGCCACCTCGCCCCCCCCAGCCACGCCAGCCACCCCGCCCCCCCCAGCCTCCCCGCCCCCCCCCAGCCACCTCACGCACCCCAGCCACCTCACGCACCCCAGCCACCTCACGCACCCCACGCACCCCGGGCACCCCGGGCACCCCGGGCACCCCGGGCGCCCCGGGCATCTCAGGCACCGCGCTCACCTTAGTCACCTCGGCCACCTCGGCCACCCCAGCCACGGCCGCGCCGCTGCGCGAAGAGCCACGCGAGAAACGTCGGCGATGAATACGTCGGGTCCCACGCGTTGTGCTCGGTGCCGAGGAGCTCCGTGTAGCGGACCGGCGCGCCGGCCGCTTCCAGCGCCGCGGCGGCCCGGCGGGATTCTTCGACAAGTGCGGGTGTGTCCGTCTCGCCGTGCAGGATCCAGATCGGGACGCCTCGGAGCCGGCGGGCGAGGGCGGAGAAGACGTCGTCATCGGCCGTGGCTGGGGTGGAATCGCAGAGGTCGCGGTCCACCCGGCCACATACGGGGGCGACGGCAGCGAAGCGGTTCGGGTGGCGGCAGGCCAGGTGCCAGGAGCCATCTCCTCCCATCGAAAGGCCGGTCAGGTAGACGCGGTCGGGGTCGGTGGCGTACTCCTCGAGCGTCCGATCGAGTGCGGCCATGGCCGCCTCCGCGGGTGCGCCGGTCCACGCCGCGCCCCGGGGCGCCTGCGGGAAGACGACGATCGCCGGGAAGCGGGCGGGGGTGCGACGAATCGCATCGCCCAGGCCGACGACGGTCGGGCGCAGGCCGTCGTCGCCACACTCGCCCACGCCGTGCAGGAAGAGGATCACCGGCCAGCGCTTCGCCTCGGTGTAGGTGCGGGGCACGTAGACCTGGTAGCGGAAGGCGCGGCTGTTCACCACGACCTCGCGGTCGAGGAAACCCGTCTGCACCTCCCGCGCGTGCAAGGTATCGGGGCCGAGTGACATGGTGAGGATCGCTGTGGCCAGGTTGCGTCGCGCCCTTTGAATGCGAACCCATGGGCATCGATCATGCCGCGGCGACCCGGCACGTTATGATTGCGTCGGGCCCGCGTTCTGCGCTCCGGACCCGCGTGCCGGGCACTGGGCCAACGTGCCAGGTGTCGGGTCGCGTGCGGGGCGTCGGGGCGTCGGGGCCTCGGGGCCGCGCGCAGTGCAGCCCGGGCGCGTGTCGCCGACGCGCCACGGACCGGCCTCTCGATACGTGATGCCTGGGCGCGGATGCACGGTGCGGCGCGCCCGGCCGGGCGCGCCGCACCGTGTTCGGGAAGCGGGGTCGGTAACAGGGTTCGACCGGAATCCGGGTCCCCGATTCGGACGCCGACCCGACCTGGTCTCCGGTCCTTTGCGGTCTGAATCGGAGGCGGGCCCCATCCTGGCCGTCCGCCTCTGTTTAGCGCTATCGGTCGCTCGCGTCCGCCGTCGTGACGGGCGCATCCATATATGGCCGCAGATTCCACTCGAAGAACGTCCAGGTGCGGTTCCACGAGTCGCGTTGCTCGGGCGAGTCCTCGCGCTCGAGCGTCTGCATGTTCACCCGGCGGCTGAAGGTGTGGCCGCCACTCGACGGGCCCGGCGTCGGATCGACGTAGATCTTCGTCTCGGCCAGGTCTGGCTTGAGCGAGCGCAGCTTGTAGACGAGCATCGACGCCTCTTCGAAGTTCACGTCGGTGTCGTTGGTCGCGACGTGGACGAGGAGCGGCGTCTCCAGCTTGTCGACCTGGTAGTAGGGCGAGCGTGCCACGTACTCCTCGCGCCGCTCGAAGGGCAGCCCCTGGAGCCGCTCCTGCGTGGCGAAGCTGCGCTGGTAGCGCGGGCCCTTGTAGGAGAGGCGGAAGATCAGGTTCGTGACCGGCACGATCGCCGCACCCGCCTTGAAGGGATGGTCCTCACGCGTGAGCGAGAGGATCGTGATGTAGCCGCCGTGGCTCCAGCCCATCATCCCGACGCGCTCCGGGTCGACGTGCGGCAGGTTCTCGACCAGCCAATCGTAGGCCGAGATGACGTCGTCGACCTCGTAGCCGCCGTAGTCGATCGCGTTGTGGTGCTCCTTGCCGTACCCCGTGCTGCCGCGGTACTCCGGCGCGATGATGACGTAGCCGCGCTCGACCGCTTCCTTGACGAACGGCCAGTAGTTCTCCGTCCAGTTGCCGTGCACGCCGCCGTGCACCCAGACCATCGCCGCGTGCCCTCGCGTGCCTCGCTTCTCGAGCGGCTGGAAGACGTAAGCCGGAATGTCCATGTCGCCGACGCGGCTGCGGTAGGTGACCTTCCTGTAATCGACGACGCCCTTCGTCACCGCCTCG
>CALKIP010000168.1 GCA_937995995.1 uncultured bacterium | reverse complement strand
CTGGACGGGCCGCGGCACATCGAGATCCAGGTCCTGGCCGACGGGCACGGGAACGTCATCCATCTCGGCGAGCGCGAATGCTCGATCCAGCGCCGCCACCAGAAGATGATCGAAGAGGCGCCCTCGCCCGCGCTGACGCCGGAGATCCGGCGGCGGATGGGCGAGGCCGCCGTCGCTGCCGCCGCGGCGGTCGGGTACCGGAACGCGGGGACGATCGAGTTCCTCTTCCAGGACGGCGAATTCTACTTCCTGGAGATGAACACGCGGATCCAGGTCGAGCATCCGGTCACGGAGATGATCACGGGGATCGACCTGGTCCAGTGGCAGATCCGGGTCGCTGCGGGCGAGCGGTTGCCGTGGACGCAGGACGAGATCCGGCTGAACGGCCACGCGATCGAGTGCCGGATCACGAGCGAGGATCCGCGGAACAACTTCATGCCGTCGACGGGGCGGATCTCGCTCCTGAACGTGCCCGGCGGCCCGGGCGTGCGGTGGGACGGCGGGATCGCGGAAGGGAACGAGGTATCGCTCTTCTACGACCCGATGCTCGCCAAGCTGATCGTGCACGGACCGGATCGTGCCACGGCGATCGAGCGGATGCGCCGCGCCCTCCAGGAGCTGCGGATCGTCGGTGTCGAGACGAGCGTGCCGTTCCACGAGCGAGTCATGGAGGAGCCGGATTTCCGTGCCGGACGGGTGGACATTCGATACCTGGAGAAGCACCCGGAGCTGATGACCGGTGAGGCGCCGGACGATCTCGTGCGGGTGGCCGCGCTCGCGGCGGCGTTTCTGGAGGAGGAGGAGCGGCAGCGCCGGGCAGTTCGACGGATCGGCGGCGAGGCCCCCGCGGTCGCGAGCGGGTGGCGTCGGCGAGGGTGGCGGCGCTGAGAACCCCGCGCCCGCCGCGTCGAGGTTCGCGGCACCGGGAGCACCGGCCTGATGGCGCCGTATCCCGGCGTCCGGAGGGGCTTTCTGCGATTCCGTCGGCTGGCTATCTTTCGCGCGCGCTGCCTGGCAGGTGGCTCGTGCGACGGAGCGCATCGCGATCGGTGAGGGGATGAAGGGCGAGCGGGTCGGTGCGGTCGAGATCACGGGGATCGCAGCGGGCGGGGCGGGGGTCGGGCGGCTGCCCGACGGTGCCGCCGTCTTCGTGCATCGGACCGCACCCGGTGACACCGTGGAGCTCCGCGTCACGGACCGCAAGCGCCGGTGGGCGCGGGGTGAACTGCTCCGGGTCCTCGAGCCCGGTCCGGGCCGCAGGATCGCACCGTGTCCGCACTACAGCCGGTGCGGCGGGTGCACGCTCGAGCACCTGGAGTATTCGGCCCAGCTGCGGGCGAAGGCCGCAATCGTGGCCTCGGCGCTCCGGCGGATCGGAAGGCTCGACGTCGAGGTCCCAGAGGTCGTCGCCTCGCCCGGTGAGTTCCAGTACCGGAACCGGGTCTCGTTCACGCTGGCGCGACTGGGCAGAGGCCGCGTGGTCGCGGGCTTCCACGAGATCGACCGGCAGGATCGGATCGTCGACATCACCTCGGCGTGTCTGCTCCCTGAGGCGCCGATCGCGGAAGTCTGGGGGCGCCTCCGGGCCGCCTGGGGGGAGGACGCATCGTTCCTCCCCTCGGGGCGTACCCTCCGGCTCACGCTGCGAGGGACGGCGCGGAACGAGGTCGCCCTCGTGGTGGAGGGCGGTTATTCGCGGGGCCGACCGGACGAGCTGCTCGACCGGGTGGACGGGCTGGTCGCGATCTGGCACCGACCGCCGGGAGGCGCCCTCGATCTCGTCGCCGGCAGAGAGTCGGTCGTCGAGACGTGGGCGGACGAGGAGGTCGAGTTGAGCGGAGCGGTGTTCCTGCAGGTGAACCGCGAGGCTGCTGCGCTCCTCGAGGCCCACGTGCTCGAGCTCGCGGGCGATGTGGCCGGGAAACGGGTCGTGGACGCCTACTGCGGGATCGGGTTGCACGCCAGGCGTCTGGCCCGGCGGGGCGCGGAGGTGGTGGGGATCGAGCTCGACGATCTCGCGGTCCGGGCCGCTCGCCAGGCCGGGATCGAGGGCGCGCGATTCGAGGCGGGGCGGGTCGAGGAGCTGCTCCCGGCTGCATTGCCGGCGGATCTCGTGATCGTCAACCCACCGCGGGGTGGGCTCGATCCCGCGGTCCCCGAGGCACTCCTCGCGTCGTCGCCGCCACGGATCCTCTACATCAGCTGCGATCCGGCGACGCTGGCGCGGGACCTGGCCCGGCTGACCCCGCGCTATCGACTCGCGTCGGTGCGGTGCTTCGATCTTTTCCCTCAAACGTCGCACGTGGAAACGGTTGCGGAGCTGCAATGCGATACTATGTGACGATCGGCGACCGGACGCTCGAAGTCGAGCTGTCCGGTGAACGGATCCTGGTGGACGGACAGGAGGTCGCGGCGGAGCTCGTCACGCTGCCGGGCACGCCGATCCGTCACTTGCTGGTGAACGGTCGCTCCCACACCCTGGTCTCACAGCCTGGTGAGGCGAAGGGCGCGTGGGACGTGCACATCAACGGCGACCGCTTCTCCGCGGAGGTCATCGACGAGCGGACGCGCGCGATCCGCGCCATGACGGGGGCGGCGGCGGGGCCGCAGGGCCCGAAGCCGGTGCGCGCTCCGATGCCCGGGCTGGTCGTCCGGGTCGACGTCGAGGCCGGGCAGGAGGTCAAGGCGGGGCAGGGCGTCGTCATCATCGAGGCGATGAAGATGGAGAACGAACTGAAGGCCGAAGCCGGCGGCGTCGTCTCCCGGGTCCTGGTCGAGGCGGGCCAGGCGGTGGAGAAGGGCGCGGTCCTGATCGAGTTCGAGGCCGACGCCTGAGGACGAGGGGAACGATGAGCGAGAAGAAACGCTGGGAGAACGACGTCGTCGCTCCGGTCCTGTCGAAGCAGCCGGAGCGTCGCGAGAAGTTCGAGACGACGAGCGGGATCGAAATCGACCGCCTGTACACGCCCGAGGACGTGCGACTGGATTACGACGCGGACCTGGGCTACCCGGGCGTCCACCCGTTCACGCGCGGGGTGTACCCGACGATGTACCGCGGGCGTCCGTGGACGATGCGCCAGTACGCCGGGTTCGGGACGGCGGAGGAGACGAACCAGCGCTACAAGTACCTCCTCTCCCACGGCCAGACGGGGCTCAGCGTGGCGTTCGACCTGCCGACGCAGATGGGCTACGACTCGGACGCGTCGATGGCGGTGGGAGAGGTCGGTCGCGTCGGTGTGGCGATCGACACGCTCGACGACATGCGGGCGCTCTTCGACGACATCCCGCTCGACCAGGTCTCGGTCTCGATGACGATCAACGCGACCGCGTCGATCCTCCTCGCGCTGGCGGACGAGCGGGGCGTGCCGCGGAGCAAGCTGGCGGGGACGATCAAGAACGACATCCTCAAGGAGTACATTGCCCGGGGCACGTACATCTACCCGGTCGAGCCGAGTCTGCGCCTGATCACGGACATCTTCGCCTTCTGCGCCGCGGAGGTGCCGCGCTGGAACACCATTTCGATCAGCGGCTACCACATCCGTGAGGCGGGCTCGACGGCGGCGCAGGAGATCGCCTTCACCTTCGCCAACGCGATCGAGTACGTGAAGCGGGCGATCGACGCGGGGCTCGACGTGGAGACGTTCGCGCCGCGGCTTTCGTTCTTCTTCGCGTCACACAACGACCTCTTCGAGGAGGTCGCGAAGTTCCGGGCGGCACGCCGTCTCTGGGCGCGTCTCATGCGGGAGCGATTCGGTGCGTCCGACGCATCGTGCCGTCTTCGTTTCCACACCCAGACGGGCGGGGTGACGCTGACGGCGCAGCAGCCGCTCAACAACGTGGTGCGGGTCACGGTGCAGGCGCTTGCCGCGATCCTCGGCGGGACGCAATCCCTGCACACCAACGCGTACGACGAGGCGCTCGCGCTCCCGACGGAGGAATCGGCGCGGCTCGCGTTGCGGACGCAACAGATCCTGGCGAACGAGTCGGGGGTCTCGGAGACGATCGATCCGCTGGGCGGCAGCTACTACGTCGAGGCGCTGACCGATGCGCTCGAGGAGAAGGCGCGGGAGTACCTGAGGAAGGTCGACGAGATGGGGGGCGCGTCGCGGGCGATCCCCTTCTTCCAGGAGGAGATCCACCGCGCCGCCTACGCGCACCAGCTCGCCGTGGAGAGCGGCGAGAAGGTGATCGTCGGCGTGAACGCGTTCAAGGTCGATGGTGGCGCCGAGGCGATCGAGCAGCCGGACTATTCGGCGCTCGAGGCGGCGCAGAAGGCGAAGCTCGAGGCCTTCCGTCGGAAGCGGGATGCTGCTGCCGTGCAGGACGCGCTGGACGGGGTCCGCGCGGCGGCGCGAGGCACGGACAATCTGATGCCGCCGATCATCACGGCGGTCAAGGCTGGCGCCACGCTCGGCGAGATCAGCGATGCGCTGCGTGCCGAGTGGGGCGTCTACCGCGGCGCTTCGTGATGGCGCGCCGCGGTCGGTGGAACCATTCGAGGTAACGCGGAACCATGCCAACGTACGAGTATCGCTGTCCCGAGGGGCACGAGTTCGACAAGTTCCAGCGAATGAGCGATCCGCCGGTGGCCACATGCCCGGTGTGCGGCGCGGAGTCGGAGCGACTGCTCTCGGCCGGCGCCGGACTGCTCTTCAAGGGCTCTGGCTTCTACATCACGGATTACCGCAGCGACAGCTACAAGAAGGCGGCGGAGGCAGACAAGGCGCCCTCCGGCGCGAGTGACTCCAAGACGAGTGGCGGCGGTACCGCCACCATGGACTGATGCCGGTCGAACAACTACGCAAGGAACTCGAGCGCGTGGTCGCCGATCTGGCCGGGACCGATGAGGTCCCGGTCCAGCTCGAGCGGCCGCGCAACCCCGAACACGGGGACTGGGCAACCAACGTGGCGCTCGTCCTGGCCGGGCGCCTCAAGCAATCGCCCCGGCAGATCGCCGAGACGATCGCCGAGCGCCTGGACGTCGCGGCGTCGGGTGTGACGAGTGTCGAAGTCGCGGGCCCGGGCTTCATCAACTTCCGTCTGGCCGGCGCGGTCCTCGAGGGCCAGCTGGCCGAAATCGTTTCCGCGGATCGCGCCTACGGCCGCTCAGAGGTGGGGGGCGGACGACGGGTCATCGTCGAATTCGTCTCGGCGAACCCGACGGGTCCGCTGCACGTGGCGCACGGACGCGGCGCTGTCCTCGGCGACGCGA
The DNA here is from genome assembly GCA_937995995.1 of uncultured bacterium. GTDB lineage: Bacteria > Gemmatimonadota > Gemmatimonadetes > Longimicrobiales > RSA9 > CALBZE01. The sequence continues at coordinate 847 of CALKIP010000168.1, read as the reverse complement.
TCGCGAGCCTCCTCGACTGGACCGGGTACGACGTGCACCGCGAATTCTACGTGAACGACGCGGGGGTGCAGATCGACAAGCTCGCCCTCTCGCTCGAGGCGCGGTGGCTGACGCTGCAGGGGGAGGAGACGGAGATCCCCGAGGGCGGGTACCTGGGGCAGTACCTCGTCGACATGGCTGCCGAGGTCGAGGCCGAGGCGGGCGACGAACTCCGGGCGATGGACCGTGAGGCGCGCCTCCAGTGGCTGCGCGACTGGGCGGTCACTCGCCTGAAGGACGGGCAGGATCGCGATCTTCGCGAACTCCGCGTCTTCTTCGACGAATTCTACCATGAGAGCCGGCTCTACGCCGAAGACCGGGTCCAGGAAACGCTCCGCGAGCTGGAGGAGCGCGGGCTGACCTACGAGTCCGAAGGCGCACTGTGGCTGCGCACGTCGACCTTCGGTGACGACAAGGACCGGGTGCTCAGGAAGAGCGACGGCAGCTACACCTACTTCACGCCCGACATCGCGTACCACCGGGACAAGGCTCGTCGCGGCTTCGACCTGGCGATCGACGTGTGGGGCGCGGACCACCACGGCTACGTGCCGCGGATGAAGGCGGCGCTCGCCGCGCTGGGGCTCCCGGACTTCCTCGAGGTCGAGATCGTGCAGATGGTCCGCATCCTGCGCGGCGGCAAGGAAGTCCGGCTGAGCAAGCGCTCGGGCGAGTTCGTCACGCTCCGCGATCTCTTCGAGGAGACGGGCGTCGACGTGGCGCGGTACTTCTTCCTGATGCGCCGGGGCGAGGCCCAGCCTCGCGTTTCCAGCTCCGGTTCGCCGGGATCGTCGGGCACGGGCGAGAACGG
>CALKIP010000167.1 GCA_937995995.1 uncultured bacterium | reverse complement strand
GCGAGTGGCGCGTGCGAGTGGCGCGTGCGAGTGGCGCGCTCCCACACGCCGCATCAGCTTCGACGCGAAAGGAACCCCAGCGCGAGGAGCACTACCACCAGCACCAGCAGCGCGATCCAGAATCCGCCCCCGCCTTCGCCCTGGGCCGGACTGCACCCGGCCAGCGCGATCGCGCCGGTCAGTGCGATGGGCATGGTCAGGAGAACTCGCATGATCATCGCCTCCGTACTCCCGGCCCGGAACCAGGAAGTTCGCAATCGCACATCCCCTCCTCCCTGAAGTCTATCCCCTATCCCTATTCCCTATCCTCTATCCCCTGCCTTTCACCGAATCATCCTCACGATCGCCCAGATCACGATGACGATGAGCAGGACGACGATCACGCCGGCCCAGAACCCGACCTTGGCGATGTCCATGACGAGTTCGCACCCGGCCAGGGAGAGCGACGCGATCAGGACGAGCAGGGCGATGGTGGTGCGTTGCATGGTGTTGTCCTTCCGTGCCATCGGTATAGCGCTCGGCTCGGTCGAAGGCGCCAGGCGCAACAACCGTTCCCGGGCGCGTGCGTCCGCTTTCTGGACAGTCCGGCCGGCGCGGCGTATCGTGGTGCGGACCGCTCTGCGGTGGGCTCGCGCTCTCGGTTGCCGGAGGAGCGAGGTACCCGCCGGGGATCGCTGACACCAAGCGTGCATGCATGCCCCTGCCTCCATTTTCCGCTGATGGGCACGGGCACGCGTAAATGTACGTGTAGGTTCGACCGGATCCTTTGCTACGCTGGCGAGATTCATGGCGGGACGAGACCACATCCTCGAAGAGACGAACTGGAAGACGGTCGCCGAGACACCGTTCGAGGTGGCGGTGCTCCCCTGGGGGGCGACGGAGGCGCACAACTACCACCTGCCATACGGCACCGACACGCTGCACGCGAGTCAAATCGCGGCCGAAGCCGCGCGACTGGCGACGGAGGAGGGCGCGAGCGTCGTCGTGCTCCCCGCGGTGCCGTTCGGCGTACAGACCGGCCAGCTCGACATCCCGTTCTGCCTGAACGTGAACCCGAGCACACAGGCATCGATCCTCGGCGACCTGGTCGACTCGCTCGAGGGGCACGGCGTGACGAAGCTCGTGGTGCTCAACGGCCACGGCGGCAACGACTTCAAGCCGATCATCCGCGAGGTCCAGACGCACACGGAACTCTTCCTCTGTGCCGTGAACTGGTGGACCTGCGTGGACGCGCAGAGCTACTTCGACGAGCCCGGCGACCACGCCGGTGAGTTGGAGACGAGCGTGATGCTTCACCTGGCGCCGCAGCTCGTGCTCCCACTGGACGAGGCCGGCCCCGGCGCCGCGCGCCCGTGGCGCATCGCCGCCTTCCGCGAGGGGTGGGCGTGGGCACCGCGCCGGTGGAGCGAGGTCACCGACGACACCGGCGTGGGCGACCCCCACGGCGCCACCGCCGAGAAGGGGGCCGCTTTCGTTCGCGCCGCGACCGAGCGCATCGCCGAGTTCCTGGTCGAGCTCGACGCGGTCGATCCGGACGATCTCTATGACAGGCAGGGCGAGGGCTGGGGCTAGGAGTTGGGGGGATCGTGTTCTTGACCTTGTTGATCGTCACCTTCGCGATCGCCGCAGTGGTCTCGGCGGCGGTGGCGTATGCGTTCCGGGAGCCGATCCGGCGCATCCTCAATCGACTCGTCTCCGAGGAGCTCGGGGATGCGTGGCAGCGCTACGTCATCTTCGCGATCCTGGTGGTCGGCATCTCGGGCGGGGTGCGGATCTACGAACTGCAGCGCTTCATCGATCCGGGGTTCCGCGGGCCCAACGTGCCCGTTCCCGTGCTCGATGCGAACCACTGGGTCCTCGAGGTCTACCGCACCATCATCCAGACGCTCCAGAGCATCGCCTGGATGCTCCTGGTCTTCTTCCTGGTCGCACTGGTCGCGTACGTCATCGTGCGCGGGTTCGAACTGAGAGCGGAGCGGTCGCGTGGCTGAGGAACGGCTCGACGACGTCGCCTTCGACGCCTTTTCCCTGGCCGTGCGCGTGATGATCGTGGCGTTCGACATCCAGGCGCCCGGCACGGAGTTCGAGCGGCCGTGGGCGCTTCTGCGCGAGATCGCCGAGGGCGAGACGACGCTCACGAGCCCCGCGGAGATGGTGGCGAAGGCGCCCGCGCTCAAGGATTTTCTCTACGATCGCGTGAACCGCCTGGTCGAACACGACCGTGAGCTGGCGCAGCGCATTCTGCGCGGGTTGGAGCGCGCGTTCTGAGGGGGCCGTTGCGTCGGCGGCAGCGGGCCGTGCCGTCGGCCGGTCCGCGACCCGCTTGGAGCGAACCCGGCGCCGCCGCGTACGGGGCTGCTTGCAGCGACTCCGCTCGCCTCGCCGCGGCACGATCCGACGTACGGACAGGAGCAGGTGAATGAAATCAGGTCAGAGCGAAGAGAAGCGCCGCGAAGGTGGCTCGTGGCTCCGCCTGGCGGTGGCCACCGCGATCGGCGTCGGAGTCGGCGTGGTGACGGACAGCATGGGGATCGGAATCGCGGTCGGGCTCGTGCTCGGGATCATCCTGACGGCGGACGAACGGCGGCGCGCGAAGTCGGAGCGCGACGAGCCGTAGATGGAGGGACGGGAGCCGAGCATGAGGATCGTGGCCCTACTCGCCGCAGCGCTGGCGCTCGGCGCCTTGCCATCGGAAGCGGACGGCTCGGCAGCCGGTGCGGAGCTTTCGGGTCATCCGGCCGTGGATACGCCGAGGGCGATCGCCGGGTCGCCACGCCGTTCCACGGCGGAGAGGTGGACGGCGGCGAGCCCCGCCCTCGCGGACCCCGGGTGCTACCGCCTGGAGGTCGGGGCGTGGCGGCCGGCGATGGAGCCCGCGCGCTCTCCGATCTTTCGGCTGCCGGACCGGGTCGTGCTCGAGGCCGTCCGCGTGGCCGGTGGCGGCGAGCGGTCGCGCTTCCTCCTCCGCTCGTCGCGGCCCGAGCTGCAGCGGACGGGGCGCGCGGCTCAGGCCTACTGGAGCGTGCGGGAGAACGGCACGCTCGCCCTCCACTGGACGACCGGCGTCGTCGGTGTCGACATCGAGCTGCGCGGCACGGGGCGCGACCGCTACGTCGGCACCGCCCGGGCGTGGAGCAACCAGGGTGCGCCCGGCCGGCCCGGCGCGACTACGAGCGTCGTCGCACTGCGGGAGCGCTGCGGCGGGTAGGCCGGCCCCGTCTCCGACATCGCGCGGCCGGGGCCGGGGCCGCTGGGCCCGAGTCGTGCCCGGTACCGGTGCCCGCCGGATCCGCGTTCCCTTGCTGCCACCCCCGCCGCGGTCTATTCTGTCGACACTCCAACCCCATCCACACCATTCAACCAGACGGATGTGATCGTCGCATGGATCATCGCACTCCGGTCGCCGGCCTGCTTGCCCGGGCACGGCGCACCCCGACGCGCGCGTTCGGCCGCGCCCTGGCCGCGGCACTGCTGTTCGCCCTGCTCTCGCCCCTCCCCGCCACCGCCCAGCGCCTCGGTCTGATCGAGCCGGAGCTGGCCGAGCGGGTCGAGATCCGGCGCACCGAGTACGGCGTTCCGCACATCCTCGCCGAGGACCTGCGAGCTGGCGGTTTCGGCCTGGCCTACGTGCAGCTCGAGGACTACGGCTTCCGCGTGGTGCGCGGCCTCGTCGCCGTGCGTGGCGAGCTGGGCCGCTACCTCGGCCACGACAGCATCGGGGGCGACTTCCGGGCACGCCTGACGCACGCACGGGCGGTCGATACGTACCACCTCCTCGATGCCGACACACGCGACGTGCTCGAGGGCTTCGCCGCCGGGGTGAACCACTACATCATGCTTCACCCCGAGGAGTTCCCGGAGTGGGTCCAGCCGATCTTCACCGGCCACGACGTGCACGCCCGTGACATCGGCACGGTGAACGTCTTCCGCGCACGGCGCATGGTCGAGCGGATGCTCCGGAAGCAGGCCGGCGAGACGGTCGCGGCGGAAGACGACGAGCGCGTCCTCGCCCTCGCCGCGATCCGCCCCGAGGCCGGCCCGGATGCGACGTACCCGTGGCACCCGGACGAGGGCTCGAACGCCTGGGCCTTCGCGCCGAGCCGCACGAAGTCGGGAAATGCGATCCTGGTCCGCAACCCGCACCTCTCGTGGAGCGCCGGCTACTACGAGGCGCACCTCACCGTGCCCGGCGTGCTCAACTTCTACGGCGACTTCCGCATCGGCGGCCCGTTCACCGTCATCGGCGGCTTCAACGAGCGCCTCGGCTTCTCGACGACGAACAACTACCCGGACACCGACGAGGTCTACGCCCTGGACGCCGACCCCGAGCGGCCGGATCACTACCTCTTCGACGGCGCGTCGCTGCCGCTGCGCCGCGAAGTCGTGACCGTCGAGTTCCGGAACGGCGACGCCCTCGGCACCGAGACGCGCGAGCTGTGGAGCACGGCGCTCGGGCCCGTCGTCGCCCGAGAGGGCGGCAAGGTCTACGTGCTGCGCGCGCCCGACGAGGGCGAGTGGAGGAGCGGGATGCAGTTCCTGCGCATGATGCGCGCACAGAGCCTGGAGGAGTGGAAGGACGCGATGCGGATGCACGCCCGCGCCACGTCCAACTTCACCTACGCCGACGCCGACGGGAACATCTTCTACGTCTGGAACACCAAGATCCCCGTGCTGCCGCACGCGCCGGGCGGTGACACGACGGCGATCCCCGCGGCCGGCTCGGATGACATCTGGACGCACTACGTGCCGTGGGACTCGCTGCCGCAGCTCGCGAACCCCGAAGGCGGCTACGTGAGGAACGAGAACGACCCGTTCCACCTCACGAATCTGAACGAGCCGTTCGATGCAGCGCGCTACCCGGCGAACTTCCCGCCGCCGCGGCTGCGGCTGCGCAGCCAGCTCAGCCTCGAGCTGATCCACAACGACGAGAAGTTCAGCCTCGAGGAGATCGTCCGCCTCAAGCACGACTACCGCATGCTCCTGGCCGACCGGGTCAAGGACGATCTCGTGCGCGCCGTGCGGGCCACGCAGCCCTCGGGCGAGATCGCCCGTGCGATCGACTTCATCGCCGCCTGGGACAACACGACCGCGCCCGAGAGCCGCGGCGGCGTCCTCTTCGAGACCTGGTGGTGGCGCTACCTGGAGACGGGCGAGAAGGCCGAGGCGACGCCGGAGTCGGCCGGCTTCGAGGCCACGCCGGAGTCGCTCTTCCGCGAGCCGTGGTCGATCGAGAAGCCGACGACCACGCCCCACGGGCTGGCCGACCTCGAGCGCGCCGCCGAGGCCTTCGCCTGGGCCGTCGAGAAGACGCGCGAGCGCTACGGCGCCTGGGACGTCGCCTGGGGCGAGGTGCACCGCGCGCGCTACGGCGACGTCGACGTCCCCGTCGGCGGGTGCGACGGCATCCTCGGCTGCTTCCGCGTGATGTGGTTCAACGACGCCGAGGACGGAAAGCGCGTCGTGCGCGGCGGCGACGGCTGGACCTTCGCCGTCGAGTTCGGCAAGACGCCCCGCGCCTACACCATCCTGGCCTACGGCCAGACGAACGACCCCGAGTCGCCGCACTTCGACGACCAGGTCGAGATGTTCGCGCGTGGCGAGATGAAGACCATCGCCTTCACCGAGCGTGACATCCGCCGCAAGCTCATCCGCTCGTACAAGCCGGGTGAGGAGGTGGAGACGCGGTAGGCACGGTCCGCACCGATTCAAAGCCGATCGGCCTTCGCGCCGCGACTCCGAGCCCGACTCCGATTCCGAGCCTGAAAAGGCCGGAGTCGGAGTCGGGCTCGGAGTCGGAATCGGGTTTTTGCACAGAAGCGCGGTGGGCATCCATACCGCCTCCCGCGGACCTTCGCCCTTTCCCCGGGCAGAGCGGATCACGTATACTCCCCGAGACCCGGCGCCCGGATCCGGGAGCCCGCATTCGAGGTCACATTTCCACCACAACCGGAGGTTTCGCATGCGACGACGCGCAGCAGCCCTCCTCGTGCTCCTGGTCGTCGCGCTCGGCGCGCCGACCGCCGCACGGGCGCAGGAGCCGGCGTCCGAGCCGCTCGAGATCGGTGCCATCGCGCCGGACTTCGAGCTGCCCGGCGCGACCCGCTACGGCGAACTCGCCGAACCGGTCCGGCTCAGCGACTTCCAGGGCAAGACCGTCGTCCTCGCCTTCTTCTTCAAGGCCAGGACCAAGGGCTGAACGATTCAAATGCACGCGTACCGTGATCAGTACGCGCAGATCTTCAACGGCGGCCGGGACGTGGTCCTGATCGCCCTCAGTGCAGACCCGATCGAGGAGCTGGCCTCCTGGGCGCGGGACGACGAGTTCCCGTTCCTCATGGCCAGCGACGCGGGCCTCGAGGTCGCCCGACGGTACGGCGCCCTCGCCTCTCGGCCGGGGCTCACGAACCGCAACCTCTTCGTGGTCGGGCCGGACGGGCGCATCGCCTACCGCGCGGTGCCGTTCCGCGAGATCGATCCGACTGCCTACACCGAACTGGGCGAGGTCATCGATCGGCTGAGCCCGCCGGAGGCGGTGGACGAGGACGGGTAGGGCGGATGGTCGGGGCGGCCCCGCCGTTGACAGCGCGGGCCGCCTCCCCGACATTCCACGCTTCACCGAGTCGAACTCCCGCTGCCTCAAGCGTTTGCCGATGCTGCGCCCCTCTTTCGAAGACTTCCTGCGCCTGGCCGCCGCCGGTGACCTCGTCCCCGTCGCTCGCGAGTTTCTCTTCGACGCCGATACCGCGGTCACGGCGTACCACAAGCTGGTGAACGCGGGGCCTGGCCCTGCAGAAAGCCGGCGCCGCTTCGGCTTCCTGCTCGAATCCGTCGAGGGTGGCGAGAAGTGGGCGCGGTACAGCTTCGTCGGCACGGCGCCGCGCGAGGCGTGGCGGCTCGAGGCGGGCGGGCGCATCTCGTGCTGGACGCCCGAGGGCGGGTGGGGCGAGACGACGTCGTCGTCCGACCCGCTCGCGGAGCTCGATCGTCTGCTCCGGGCGCGGCGGCCGGTCCAGGTGCCGGGGATGCCGCGCTTCGTCGGAGGCGCCGTCGGCTATCTGGGCTACGACGTCATCCGCACCATCGAGCACCTCCCCGATGCGCCGCCCGATGACCTGGGGCTGCCCGACGCGCTCCTCCTCTTCACCGATGTCGTCCTCGCGATCGACAACCTCCTCGGCCGCGCACAGGCGATCGCGACCGTCGATGTCTCCGGTGCACTGGACGAGGCCGAGCTCCGCCGCAAGTACGATGAGGCCACGGCCAAGCTCGACGACATGGTCGATACGCTGCGCACCGCGCCCGGGCCCGAGCCGCTCTCCCTCGCGACGCCGGAGGCGGACCCGCCGTTCACGAGCAGCACCACACAGGAGCGCTTCGAGGCGGACGTCGAGCGGATCCGCGAGTACATCGCCGCGGGCGACGCCCTACAGGTCGTCCTGAGCCAGCGCCTCACCGTCCCCCTCGAGGCCCGGCCCTTCGACCTCTACCGCGCGCTGCGCTCGATCAACCCATCGCCGTACCTCTACTTCCTCGAGCTCGACGGCGTCACCCTCGTCGGCTCCTCGCCCGAGGTGCTGGTCCGCGTCGAGGACCGGCGCGTGACCGTACGCCCCATCGCCGGCACACGGCCGCGCGGGAAGAGCGACGCCGAGGACGCCGCACTCGCCGAAGAGCTCCTGGCCGACGAGAAGGAGCGCGCCGAGCACCTGATGCTCGTCGACCTGGGCAAGAGCGACGTCGGGCGAGTGGCGAAGGACGGCACCGTCCAGGTCCCCGACTTCATGACCGTCGAGAAGTACAGCCACGTCCTCCACCTCGTCAGCCAGGTCGAGGGCGAACTCCGCGACGGGCTCGGCGCCGTCGACGCCTTCCGCGCCTGCTTTCCGGCGGGCACCGTCTCCGGTGCGCCCAAGGTCCGGGCCATGGAGATCATCGACGAGCTCGAAGCCACACGCCGGGGTCCCTATGCCGGCGCCGTCGGCTACTTCGCATACGGCGGCCAGACGATGGACACCGCCATCGCCATCCGCACCCTCGTCGCCGCCGACGGCCGCGCACACGTGCAGGCCGGAGCAGGCGTCGTCGCCGATTCGGTCCCGGAGAAGGAGTACCAGGAGACGCTCGCCAAGGCGCGCGCACTCCTGCGCGTGCTGCGCATGGTGTGAAACGGCGCCGTCCCCAGCCCTCTCCCCAGCCCCTCCCCACGGGCGCCCTGCCGTAAAAGTTGACAACTGCGCAAGATACACTTATAACAATCCCTCATTCTAAATTCTTTTCTCGTCACGCCCGGGGAGATGGCCCGCCCCGGGCTTGGGCTTCCGCGGCGGAGTGGCCGGGATCGGCAGTATTGGTCATGGCCTCGACACCGTTGCGGCGGCTTGTCGTATCCGGTGCACGTGAAGGGAGGGCGTGTCACGGGCGAAGTGCTCGAAGTGCTATGGAATCAACCACGCAGGAGATGGCCGACCGCGACCCGGGCAGGGCGAGGTCACGGTCGAACTCGCCGGTCGAGGGCCGGCTCTGATTCAGAGGAATGACGCAGATGAGTAATATTCGGCGGATTATTGCGGTTGCGGCCGTGATGGCGCTACTGCCATCCGTTGGCCGTGCACAGCAGGCCGGGAGCGTTTCCGGCACCGTGGTCGATGCAGCGACGCAGCAGCCGCTCTCGGACGTGCAGGTGACCGTGGTAGGGGCATCGCGCGGCACGCTGAGCAACGAGCAGGGGCGGTTTCTGATTCCTGGCGTTCCGGCGGGGACGTACCAGATTCGGGCGAACCTGATCGGCTTCTCGCAGGCGACGCAGGAAGTGACGGTCGAGGCTGGCGCCACGGCCGAAGTGCGCCTGGTCCTTTCGGCCTCGGCCATTGGGCTCGACGAGCTCCTCGTCACGGTGACGGGTCAGCAGCAGCGTCGCCGTGAGACGGGTAACGCCGTCGGCACGGTGAATGTCGAGGAGATCCAGCTTGCCCCGATCACGAGCGCGGCGCAGCTGCTGCAGGGCAAGGTCGCGGGTGCGACGATTCTGCAGAGCGCGGGTGTGACGGGTGGTGGTTCCCGTGTCCGTATCCGTGGTGCGAACAGCCTGTCGCTTTCGAACGCACCGCTGCTGGTCGTCGATGGCGTGCGCGTGGAGAGCTCGGAGAGTTCTCTCGGCTTCGGTGTGGGTGGTCAGACGCCGTCGCGTCTGAACGACCTGAACCCGGCCGACATCGAGAGCATCGAGATCCTGAAGGGTCCTGCGGCGTCGGCGCTCTACGGCACGGCCGCGGCGAACGGCGTCATCCAGGTCACGACGAAGCGGGGCCGTGCGGGCCAGTCGGACTTCCGCTTCTGGACGGAGTACGGGACGGCGCGGCGCACGGGCGAGTTCCCTGAGAACGTCATTGCGCTCGGCAACCTGGTGACGGTCGACAGCGCGTTCGTCGGTCGCTGCGACATCACGCGTCTTGCGATCGGCGCGAACCCGACGGGCAACCAGGTCGGCTGCACCGGCGTGACGGAGGTGCATCGTTTCAACCCGCTCGAGAACGCCCAGACCTCGCCTTTCCGTGATGGCACGCGGAAGACGGTCGGTGCCAGCGTCTCCGGCGGCAACGAGGGGATGACGTACTACGTCTCGACGAGCTACGAGGACGAGACCGGCGTGATGCCGGACAACTACCTCGAGCGGATCCGTGTTCAGGCGAACACGACGGGGCAGTTCGGCGAGAAGCTGACGGTCTCGACGAACATTTCCTACCTGAACAGCGATATGCAGATCCCGCAGAGCGACAACGCGCTGTTCGGGATCACCGGCATGGGTCTGTCCGCGAGTGCGCTGCCGGAGAACGTGGAGGCGAACCAGGGCTTCGCGGATGACCCGCAGTTCTTCTACGACTGGCAGACGTTCCAGAAGTACAGCCGGATCCAGGGCTCGCTGAACGCGGATTACCGTCCGCTCTCGTGGCTCTCGGTGAACGGTATCGTGGGTCTCGACCGGTACGCGCGCGAGGAGCAGAACCGCCTGCCGCGCAACACCGCGTACACGGTCTACGGCGGCGTGTACGAGAACGGGTTCATCCAGAACTACACGTACGACATCTGGGACCTGACGGCGAACGCGAGTGCGACGGCGACGTTCGAGCTCACGCCCGACGTGATCTCGACGACCTCGGTCGGCACGCAGTACCTGCGTGAGTACTACCACCGGATCTACGCCTTCGGTGCGAACCTGACGCCTGGCGTGGAGACCTCGCTCGCCGGTGCGACTTCGGACTTCGAGGCCAACGAGGCCAACACCTTCAACGCCACGCTCGCCGCGTTCGTCCAGCAGCAGTTCGGCTGGCGCGACCGCGTCTTCCTGACCGCGGCGCTGCGCGGTGACCAGAACACCGCGTTCGGCACGAACATCGGCTGGATCTGGTACCCCTCGGTCAGCACGTCGTGGGTCATCTCCGAGGAGGAGTTCTTCCCCTCGATTGCGGCGCTCAACAACCTGCGCCTGCGCGCGGCGTACGGTCAATCGGGTCTGCGCCCGGGCCCCGAGGATGCGATCCAGGCGTACCAGACGGCGATCACCACGATCGGGAAGTCCGATGTGCCGGCGATTGCCTTCGACCTGATCGGCAACCCGGACCTGCGTCCGGAGCGTGTCTCTGAGTGGGAGTTCGGCTTCGAGAGCGACTTCTTCGGTGGTCGCTTCGGGCTGGAGGCCACGTACTTCAGCAAGACGTCGAAGGACGCGCTGGTCAGCAAGCCGCTGCCGCCGTCGCTCGGCTCGAGCAACAGCCGGTACGAGAACCTCGGCCAGGTCGACAACAGCGGGATCGAGATCGGCATCACCGGCCAGCCGGTGGCCACGCCCGACCTGCAGTGGAACGTCCATCTCTCGGGCTCGTTCCTGAAGAACGAGATCGTGGACCTGGGCGTCGATGCACGCGGCGAGCCGATCCCGGAGATCGTCCTGAGCGGCGCCGGCAGCACGCAGCGTCACAAGGAAGGCTTCCCCCTCGGGGCGTACTTCCACTACCCGATCGTCAGCTTCGAGGATGCCAACGGCGACGGCCTGCTCTCGCAGGATGAGGTGGTCGTCGACACCGAGAACGCGGTCTACATCGGCAACCCGCTCCCCGAGCGCGAGTTCTCGTTCAGCACGGACCTGCGGTTCCGTGACTGGCTCCGCGTCGGCGCGCTCCTCGACTACAAGGGCGGCCACAAGCTGCTCAACATGACGCGTGCGTGGCGCTGCAGCACGAACCGCGACCACAACTGCGACGCTCTCTACGACGTGAACACGTCGCTCGAGGACCAGGCGGCCATCATCGGCCAGAGCTACTACAACACGTACGCCGGCTTCATCGAGGATGCCGACTTCGTCAAGCTGCGTGAGGTGTCGCTGACGTTCGCCCTCCCGCGGGATCTGGCGGGCAGCTTCGGCGCGAAGGGCCTGAGCCTGACGCTCGCAGGCCGCAACCTGGCCACGTGGACCGATTACCGCGGGCTCGATCCGGAGATGAACTACGCCGGACAGGCGAACTTCACCACGGCAGACTTCTTCACGCTGCCGCCGAACCGGTACTTCACGGTCCGAGTCGACGCCAACTTCTGAGCCCGAGCTACTGTGAGGTTTTTGATGAATACACGACGCTCTCTGCTGAAGCGGAGCGGCCTGAGCGGCCTCGGTGCAGGGCTCCTCGCCCTCGCCCTCGTCGGCTGCGATACCGCCAGTCTGGTCGAGCTCGAGGATCCCGACCAGATCACCGGACCCGTGGCGCGCGATCCCGAGAACATCAACGAGCTGCGCAACGGCGCACTCTACGAGTTCGCTCGCGCCGTCGCCGGGCCGGCCCAGAACAACGCCACCCCCGGCATCGTGGGGCTGACCGGGGTCATGACGGACGAGCTCTGGTTCTCGAGCACCTTCCCCACGATGAAGGAGATCGACGCTCGGAACATCGACGTCACGAACAGCAACCTGCGCACGGCCTATCAGTACATCCACCGTGCGCGCAACATGGCCGACCGTGTAATCGAGCAGTACGACGCGGCCGGCAAGGCGAACACCGAGGATCACGCGCTGGTCACGAACCTCTCCGGCTTCAGCACCATCTTCCTCGCCGAGAACTTCTGTTCCGGCGTGCCGCTCAGCAGCACTTCGCTGACCGGGGAGCTGGAGTTCGGTCCGGGGCAGACTACTGAAGAGTTGGTGGACCTCGCCATCGAACGCTTCGATGCGGCAATCGCGCGCGCCGTAGCGGCAGGCTCCGAGGAGCAGGAGTTCGTTGCACGCATCGGCAAGGCCCGCGCACTCCAGATCGTGGGCGAGTTCGCCGCCGCCGCCGCCGAGGTCGCCTCCGTGCCGACCGACTTCGTCTACGAGGTCGCCTACAGCGACAACGCGTCGGGTCAGGGCAACGGCGTGTGGTACAACATCAACTCCGAGCGGCGCAGCTCGGCCGCGACCGGTGAGGGCCGCAACGGCATCGAGTTCTTCGCGCGCGGTGATACGGCCAGCACCGTCAACACCATCGATCCGCGGGTGCCGGTCGACTCCATTGGCTTCGGTAGCGGCTCGCAGATCCTGCCGCACTACCGTCAGCACAAGTACGATGATCGCGGCGTGGGCATCCCTCTCGCCTCCGGCATCGAGGCGCGGCTGATCGAGGCCGAGGCCGCTCTGGCACTGGGGCAGAGCGCCGCATACCTGAGCACGCTTAACGAGCTGCGGGCCGAGATCGAGCTGACGGCCGAGGCCGGGCTGCCCGCTCTCACCGACCCCGGCACGCCGGAGGCGCGGGTGCTCCAGTTCTTCGAGGAGCGGGCCTTCTGGCTCTGGCTGACCGGCCATCGCCTGGCCGATCTGCGCCGGCTCGTGAAGTTCTACGGCTTCGACGCCGACGACGTGTTCCCGACCGGTCAGACGATCGACGGCACGCCATACGGCTCGGACGTGAACTTCCCGATCCCGTTCCAGGAGCAGAACAACCCGGATTTCACCGGGCAGTGCTTCGACCGCAACGCCTAGCGCTTGCGTGATCGGCACGTGATCGAGGGAGCCCCCGGGAAACCGGGGGCTCTTCTCATTGGCGGCCGCCCCCGCTCGGGGCGCTCCCGTATCACGCACGGCCGCCGACCCGCAGAGCATCCCGCACCCCCCGAATCCCGAATCCCGAATCCTGAATCCTGACTACTGACCACTGACCCCCGACCCCTCCCCCGTCACACCAGCCTCACGCCACGCGTTGTACCGGTCGTACCCACTCCCCATTCACCTCCAAAGAGGAGGTCGCTTCATGAAGCACCTCTACAGATTGCTGGCGGTACTGCTTGTCGTGGCCGTGCTTCCCACCGAATCCGTCGCACAGGAGCGCGGCTCGATCTCGGGGCGGGTCGTGGATGCCGCCACGGGGCAGCCGCTCGGCGGCGTGCAGATCGGGATCATCGGAACGAACCGCGGGACGGTCACCAATCAGGAGGGTCG
>CALKIP010000166.1 GCA_937995995.1 uncultured bacterium | reverse complement strand
CCGCGGTGTGCTCCCCGCGGACGTACGGTTCGTCATCCGTGATTCATCGGGCCAGCGTGCCTTCTCCCGCGATCACGGGCGTTGTTATGGTGCGCAGGTTCTCGATCGTCGATTGGGCCGCGACCAGTGTGCGGTCCGCGGTCTGCAGCAGGTCCTCGATATCGATCGGATCGATCCCGACGATCGTGTCCCAAGGCTCGACCACGGGAAGGTCGGGCGAGCCAGGGATGATGTCCACGTACCGATCGCCGAGCAGCCCCTGAGTGCGAACGCGGGCGTGGGAATCCTTCCGGATGTATTCTCTCACATCTTCACTGATGGAGAGGCGGAGGCTCAGGTTCGCGCGCCGGTCGCCGACGGGGAGGAACTCGATCTCGTCGACCTGGCCCACGCGCTGGCCGGCGAGGGTGACCGGAGCACCCTCAAGGAGGCCATCGGCACGGGTGAGCAGCGTGATGATCGGGTAGCGGTCGGCGAAGACGTCGAAGAGGTCGCCGATGCGGTAGACGCCGTACGCGAGGAGGGCCAGGGCGACGATGATGAGGACGCCCACCCGGACCTGGCTCCACTCGGGACGGCTGCTTCGAATCGACCGCTCGGCCACGATTCAGCCCAGGAACGCGCGAATGTAGGGGTCCTCACTCGCGAGCATCTCCTCCGGCGTGCCCTCGAAGACGATTCGTCCGTCGCGAAGGAGGTTGACCCGGTTCGCCACCCGGAAGCCGGCATCGATGTCGTGCGTCACTACGATCGAGGTCACACCGAGCTCCGCCTGCAGCTTGCGTGTGAGATCGACGATCGTATCCACGGCCAGCGGGTCCAGTCCTGCCGTCGGCTCGTCGTAGAGCACGATCTCCGGATCGGCGGCGATCGCCCGTGCGATGCCGACACGCTCGCGCATCCCGCCCGATAGCTCTCCAGGCAGTTGAGCCATGACGCGATCGGGGTCGAGATTGACGAATTCGAGCCGTTCACGGACGATCGCCTCGATCTCGCCCTCCGGCAGGTCCGTATTCTCGCGCAGGGCGTAGGCCACGTTCTCGTAGACGGTGAGCGAGTCGAAGAGCGCCGCGTACTGGAACACCATCCCCATGTGTCTGCGTATGGCGAGCGCCTCCTCGAAACTCAGGTTCACAATGTCTTCTCCGAAGACGCATACCCGGCCGCGGTCGGGCACGAGCAGGCGCAGGATCAGCTTGAGCAGCGTCGACTTTCCGGTCCCGGACTCGCCCAGGACCGCGACCGTCTCACCCTCACGGACGTTCAGGTCGACGCCTCGCAGCACCGGCCGATCGAACGCCAGCCACACGTCCTCGAGCTCGATCACCGTCGGCGCCGTCCGAATTGCCGGGCCCTGCGACCGCTCGGCTGGGAAGGTGCGCCCCCGTGGGAGACCGTCCAGTCGATCCTCCGCGGTACTCATGTGAGCGGCGGTACGATCACGAGGAAGAGTTGCGTGAGGAAGTAGTCGCTGGCGAGGATCAGGATCGATGCGGTGACGACGGCACGTGTCGTCGCCCGCCCGACGCCCTCCGTTCCCCCGGAGGCGGTCAGGCCGTAGTAGGCACCGGTCAGGGTGATGATGGCGCCGAATACGATCGGTTTCGCCAGGCCACTGACGAAGTCGCGGGGAAAGACGCCGAAGATGTAGCCCGAGGTGGCGAAGGTGGCCCAGACGCCGCGCATGTAGATGTCGGCTGGCAGGTCCACGCGAAAGACCGCGATGATCAGGCCGCCGATGATCCCGACCACATCGGCCAGGATCGTCAGGACCGGCAGCATGGTGATCCCGGCGAGCAGGCGCGGCGTGACCAGTTTCTTGATCGGATCGGTGCCGAGACTTTCCATGGCGTCGATCTGCTCGGTGACGCGCATCGAGCCCAGCTCGGCGGCGATCCCGGAACCTGCGCGCCCTGCCACCATGAGCGCCGAGATCACGGGACCGAGCTCACGCACCATGGATGCGCCCACGAGACTGCCGAGGTAGATGTCCGCGCCGAAGCGGCCCAACTCGACCGAGCTCTGGAGTGCCAGCACCATCCCCGTGAACGCGCCGGTCAGGAGCACGATCGGGACCGAGCCCACCCCGATGCGGTCCATTTGCAGCACGAAATCGGTCCAGTAGAACGGGCGCGCGAAGGTGAAGCGCGCCGCCCGCTGGCCGAGTGTGAAGTACGCCTGCACACCGAGTGCGACGCTGCGCATCCAGTTGTCGACCGCACCGATGAAACTCGCCATCGCGCCCCGGGTTACGGGCGGACCGGCGCTTTACAAGGGTTCCGCCCCGAGATAGTTTGCTCCGTCATTGGGCTCCGGGCGGTCCGGAGACACAAGTTCTGTGCCCTCACCCGAGCAGTATTCTTGAACCGATTGACGCCAGAGCGCCTGGAGGCGCTCCTCGACGACATGCGCCGCGTGCGTGTGGTCGTGGTCGGCGATCTCATGCTGGATATCTATCTGCGCGGCTCGGCGTCCAGGATCTCACCCGAGGCGCCCGTGCCGGTCGTGCACGTGGCCGAAGAGTGGGTCGCCCTCGGCGGCGCCGGCAACGTGGCGAGCAACGTCGTCGCCCTCGGCGCGGCGTGTGACATGGTGGGCTGCATCGGCACTGATCGGGCCGGTGGGCAGCTCACCGACGCACTGGACGATCTTGGCATCGGGCAGGCGGGGGTCCAGCGGCTGGAAGGCCGGCCGACCACGGTCAAGACGCGCATCATGGCGCGCCATCAACAGGTGGCCCGCTACGACATCGAGGTCGAAGACGACGTCGACGAAGACGTTGCCGCGATCCTTTCCACGACCATCGCCTCGCTGATCGAGAGCGCCGACGCCCTCATCCTCGAGGATTACAACAAGGGCATCCTCGTGCCCGACGTGATCGAGGCCGCACTCGACGCCGCACAGCGGCGCGAGATCCCGGTCGTGGTCGATCCCAAGGCGAGGAACTTCTTCGCGTACCGCGGAGCGACCGTCTTCAAGCCGAACCTGCCCGAGCTACAGGCCGCGCTGCAGGCACCCGTCGAGGCGGACGATCCGGAGTGGATGGAGCGGATTCGCCGGGAGCTGGGCTGCCGTCACCTCCTCGTCACGCTCGGCGAGGGCGGGATGGCGCTCTTGACCGAGGAGGGCGAGTATCTGAGGGTGCCGACTGTCGCACGCTCGGTCTACGACGTCTCGGGTGCGGGGGATACGGTCACGGCCGTGGTGGCGACGGCGCTCGGCGCCGGTGCGACGCCCGCCGAAGCCGCGATCCTCGCTAACCACGCCGCCGGCATCGAGGTCAGCAAGGCCGGCGTCGCCACGGTCTCGCCGGACGAGCTTCGCGCCACCGTCCGGCAGCATCAGAACGCTTGATCCTGGAGAGCGGAGGAGGAAGAACGGTGGAGATCAGCAGGGTTCACACGGATCGCGCGCCGGAGGCGATCGGCCCCTACAGCCAGGCCGTCGTCGTCGGCAATCTGGTGTTCACGGCAGGTCAGATCCCACTCGACCCGGAGACGATGGAGGTCGTCGGGGGCGACGTGGCGGCGCAGACCGAGCGCGTCATGCAGAACATCAAGGCGGTGCTGGACGGCGCGGGCGCATCGCTCGGCTCCGTCGTCAAGACGACGGTGTTCCTGAAGGACATGAACGACTTCGCCGCGATGAACGAAGTCTACGCCCGCTATTTCGGCGAACACCGACCGGCACGTTCCGCGGTCCAGGCCGCGCGCCTGCCCAAGGATGTGCTCGTCGAGATCGAGACGATCGCGGTCATCGGGTAAGAGGGCGAGCGCGGGCGCGGGCGCGAGCGCGGGGGAGCGGAAAACTCCTTCGTGGTGCCCCACCCGCTGCCCGTCGGACTGCCGGCGTCCGCGGTCGTTGGGCTACTGGGCGGCGCTCACGATCTGCGTTCCCAGCCGGATCTCGGCGCCCGGCCGGAGCCGTTCCAGGTCGAGGCGCGCGGGGCCGGGCTCGAAGAGCAGGATGACCGTCGAGCCGAGATGGAACGCCATGATCTCCTCGCCTCGCTCCACCGGCACCGGCGGCGAGTAGCGACGCACCGGCTCGGGTGCGACGCGGCGGTTGGAGACCGACCGTACCCGACCTGGCACGGCACACCATTCCGGATCGAATGCCGTCGAAATGCGGCCCACGTTGTACGCGCCGACGGCCACCAATGCGACCCGGCCGAGCGGCCCGTCGATCGTGCAGACGACCCGCTCGTTGCGCGCGAAGAGATCGGGGATGTGCGCGACCGCGGGTGCGTTGACCGGCAGGAGTGCGCCGGGCACGTGCCGCGCCTGCGCGATCCCACCGGCGCACGGCGCGTGGATGCGATGGTAGTGTCGCGGGCTCAGGTAGAGCGTAAGGTACGCGCCGCCATCGAACCGTTCCGCCTCAGCCGGGTCGGCCAGGAGGTCGGCAACGGAGTACCACCGCCCCTTCGCCTGGACAAGTAGCCCGTCGTGGATCACGCCCAGCCGGCCGACGACGCCATCCACCGGCGAGCCGACCGCGATCGGGTCCTCGGGCCAGCTCCGGATGCCCTCGCGCAGACGCCGCACGAAGAGTTCGTTCACGGACGCGTACGCCTCGAGAGGCTGCTCCGCTTCCGAGAGGTCGATCCTCAGTGCGCGTGCGACGGCGCCGAGCACCGGACGGCGCAGGGGACCGGGGATCCTGACATCGGCGATCCGCCCGAAGCCGCGGCTCAGCGCACCCTGGGGAAGTCGGCGCAAGAGGCGAAGGATGGCGCGCCACGTCGCCGGTGGTAGATCCGGCGTCACTTGCGGGACGCGTGGCTCGCCGGACTGCTGCTGAGCCGGGGAGGTCGTATCGGCCTCCCCGGGCTCGGGGTCTTCGAGGTCGGTTTGGGGCTTCATGGCGTATCACTTCGGGTTTTCGGCGCCACGATCGGCGCCGCGACGTCCCCACGGTCGCGCCTGGGCTCGCGTCGCGCAAGACCGGGCACCTCGCTTGCACCGGAGGGGTACCGTTCACCTCGTTTCCGACCATCCTGCACGGTTGATGGTCACCGCTTGAATCACTGAACACGATGTCGATGACCGGACGTACGGATCTACCTCTGGAGGAGCTCGCTCGACGCCTGGGCACGGAGCGCATCGAGCGAGATGTTCCGCTGGCCCCCTACACGACCTTCAGGATCGGCGGTCCCGCCGACCTGTTCTACCGGGCCTACACACGCCACGAACTCGCCGATGCCATCCTCGCTGCCCGTGAGCTCGACGTTCCCTACTTCCTGCTCGGCCTGGGGGCGAACATCCTGGTGGGCGACAAGGGCTTCCGCGGGCTGGTCATCCGAAACGAGACCCGGGCGATCGACTTCCTGGATGCGAACCGGGTGCGCGCGGAGAGCGGCGTGAGCGTCTACCACGAGCTCATCCAGGCCACCGTTTCGCACGGCCTCGGCGGGTTGCACCACTTCGTCGGCATTCCGAGCACGGTGGGTGGCGCCATCTGGCAGAACCTGCACTTCCTCTCACCGGCCCCGGAGCGCGAACGTACCGTCTTCATCGAGGAGGTCGTCGAGTCCGCCGAGATCCTGACCGCGGAGGGCGAAGTCCGGACCGTCGATCGTGACTACTTCCGCTTCGGCTACGATTACAGCATCCTCCACGACCGGCAGGACATCGTCCTCGACGCGACGTTCCGACTCGAGCCCACTCCAGAGGAACGTCTGCGAAAGGTCATCCGCGAGAACCTAGAGTGGCGCGACGAGCGTCACCCTGATCTCTGGCTCTACCCCTGCGCCGGGTCGATCTTCCAGAAGATCGAGGGCGTGGGCGCCGGTCGGCTGATCGACCAGTGTGGACTCAAGGGGCACGTCCTCGGCAACGCCGGCATCTTTCACAAGCACGCCAATATCATCGTCAACCTGGGCGGTGCGACCGCCGCGGACGTACGCGCACTCATCGACCTCGCCCAGGGTACCGTCGCCCGCGAACTCGGCTACGAGTTGCGCCCGGAAATCGGCTTCATCGGCGAGTTTTAAGGCCCGATTCGGGGTTGATCTGAAGGCCCCGTTACGGTAGGTTGGAACCAGTCGATGTTGGGTCCTAAATGGTTGCGGGGCACATGTTTATGTGTCTTTGATCTGCTCGCGGCCCCGACACATTCATACGCCCGGACGCCCTTGGGACGCCGGGCGCTTGTTTTTCTGGAACCCTGGTGTCGCCGGCACGAGAGCCGGAGCGCCATGAGACGGAAGGAGGAGTCGCCGTGAAGCGATATCTGCGTTCGACCCCGGCGCTCATGCTCTTTCCGCTGATCGGATTCGGAGCGGTGCGCGCGGCGGACGTGGAACTGCGCGGCTCTCCGGGTTCCATGCAGCGGCAGCATGAGGTCGCCACGATCAACGAGTACGCGTTCGTGAAGACCGGGGACGACATCGAGGAGGCGGTCCGCAAGGGCGAGGTGGTGCCGGTGGAAGGGAACGAGGACTACTGGGTGAAGACCAAGCGCTATCGATACGCGCGCCCCGAGGTGAAGCTCTTCATCGAGCGCCTGGCGGCGCAGTACCACAAGGCCACGGGTGAACGGCTCGTGGTGACGAGCCTCATGCGGCCGAAGTCGGAGCAGCCGAGCAATTCGCATCCGCTCTCCGTCCATCCGGCCGGTATGGCCGTGGATCTGCGAGTACCGAGGAACGAGGCGAGTCTGTCGTGGCTCCAGAACACGCTACTCTCCCTAGAGGGGAAGGGCGTTCTGGATGTGACGCGGGAGTACCGTCCGCCGCACTTCCACGTGGCGGTCTACCCGAAGGAGTACGCTGCGTACGCCGCCGAGCGGAGGGCCGAAGAGGAAGAAATGGCCCGCGTTGCGGCCCGGCGCGCCGAGGCCGACGAGGCCGCCGGGGAGACGGTGGGCTACGCTGAAGCCGACGCCGGCGAGGGGCAGGGGACCGGCCGTGCCGTTGCCGCCGTGTTCCTCATGTTGTCCGGCGCCGCGGCGTGGAGGGGGCTGCGCCTCATGAGTGGCCAGTATCGGCAGGGTGGCGTCCGTCGCAACGGCGGGCTATCGTAAACTCGGACTCCGTTCACACACGAGGGGGCGGATCGGGCCTGGTGGCTCGACTGGTCTTCAAAACCAGCTGGCCTGGCTAAAACCCGGGCCGGTGGGTTCGATTCCCACACGCTCCCGCCATTGGCCGCCATCCCGCACCCAGCGGTGATCGGTGGACCGAATTCGAGAGCCCGGCAAGTGATTCCTTGCCGGGCTTTCGTGCGTTTGTGCAAAAAGTCGGTGTGCCGTCCGTGGCCGACCGGACTCGTCGAGCCATCCGACGGGCCGGTGTGCGAACGTCTCTACGGGACCCGGATCCCCACGTCCCGCTCGGCGCGGGGACCGTCCGTCGGCTCGGAGATGCGTTCGACGACGCGGCCGATTTCCTCCTCGGTCGTCGCTCGGCCCTCCGCCATGGCCAGGTCCGCCTGTGCGATGATGCCGATACAGCGTCCGCTGTCGTCGACGACCGGTACGCGTCGCACCTGCCGGCCCTCCATGATCCGCTCGACCTGCTGGAGGTCGTCGTCGGGAGAGCAGCAGCTCAGATCGGTCGACATGAGCTCGCGGACCGGTGTGTTCGCTCCGGCTCCACGGCCCACACCTCGAAGGGCGATGTCCCGGTCGGTGACCACCCCCACGAGGCGGTTGGAGTCCCGATCGTCCACGACAGGGATCAGGCCGCAGTTCTTCTCCTGCATCAGCCGCACGGCATCCTGCGCAGAATCGTTCGGCGTGCAGCAGGCCGCTGGCGCCGTCATGAGATCTTTCGCGTCCACGGAATCCTCCTTTTCGGTCCTACCCGGTTGCGACAGCTTCCCAGAGGATAGAGCCGCAAGGAGTGAGCCGTTAACTCTACAAGTTATTGCTGGGGCGACACTTGGGGTGAGTCTACGATGCGCATGAGGCCGTTCTGGAAATCGAGCGTGATCCGGAACGGTTGCATGAAGTTGAGTCCGACCAGGCCGTGTACGTCCACGCCGAAACGTCGGGCCTGGGCCAGGTCGAGCACACACGCCCGCAGGTCGCTTACCCGGGCGGCGGCGATCCGCATCGAGTCGATGGCGACCACGGAGAGTCGTTCCGCGCCCCCGGCGCCGATCCCGATCCCCGGTACAACCGGCACTTCCTCGAGGGCGAGATCTTCGACCAGGGTGGGATCCACGCAAGTCAACGTGGCGCCCGTGTCGAAGACGAAGTCGTAGGGGCCGCTGCCGTTGATGTGGACGGGGACGACGAGGGCGGCGTCGTTCGGGCCAATGAGCCGGAACGGGACCTCGCCAGCGGCCGTGTCGGCAGGGGCCTCTGCCTGTCCGACCACTGCAGGCGACTCGATGCGGCAGGCGGCCAGGAGGATGAGTGCCGCGAGTCTTGCCGTCCGCAGGGGGGTACGGCGCACGTTGACCATGGGTGTGACGTCCTCCGGATCCAGGGAGCCGCTACGGTCGTACCGCTTGCATCATGCCGGCCCAGCGCCGTCGCGCTCGGGATCGTGGGCCAGCTGCTCGGCGGAGCCGGCGGGAAAGAGGAGCGCCACGAGGAGCCCCACGAGCGCTACACCCGCGAAGCCGAGATTGACGGCGTGTAGCGAACTTCCGAGTCCCGTCACTAGGGTATCGAGGTCGGCCGGGCTCAGCGTCTCGCGCAGGGCAGGGTCGAGCGCCGCGTTCGGGCTGACCCGGCCACCCGTCGTGGCGGCCAGGCGCGCGTTGAGGAGCGCGCCGAAGGCGGCCACGGCGACTGCGCCGCCGATCGTGCGGAAGAACTGCTGCGAACTCGTCGCCACCCCGCGTCGGCGCCAGGGCACGGCGTTCTGCACGGACACGATGAAGGGCGTGGACATGAAGCCGAGGCCCGTCCCACAGACGAGCATCGCGATCATGAGGCCGCCCCGGCCGTAGGCGCCGCCCAGGACGACGAGGAGGAGTGCGCCGGAGAGGGCCAGACCTCCGCCCAGGATCGTGAGTGGACGATAACCGACGCGCAGCAGCAGCCTGCCGGCGAGCGTACTTGCGATCGGCCAGCCGATCGAGACCGGTGCCAGCGTCAGGCCGGCATCGACCGCCGTCCCGCCGAGCACGCCCTGGGCGTACATCGGCACGAAGGCGGATGCGGTGAAGAGAAGTGCGCCGATGAGGGCGTTGCCGGCGCTCGCCACCGCGATCACCGGGGCGCGAAATAGGTCGGGCGGCAGCATGGGCTCGGGCGCTCGGTGCTCTTGCCAGAGGAAGAGTCCGAGGCCTGCCAGCGACGCCGCGAGGAGGCCGAGCGTCCGGCCATCGAGCATGCCCCAGTTCTCGCTCCCTTCCAGCAGCCCGACGAGAAGCAGGGTGATCGCGACGGTGAGGAGCGTCGTTCCGAGTATGTCCAGCTTGTGCGACTGGCGGGAATCCTTTTCCTCTTCCAGGAAGAGGATCAGGATGACCACGGATGCGATGCCGAAGGGGATGTTCAAGTAGAAGATCCAGCGCCACGAAAGCAGGTCGGTGATGAGCCCGCCCGCCGCCGGGCCGACCAGGCTCGAGATCGCCCAGACGCTCGAGAAGAGGCCCTGCATCCGGCCACGCTCTTCCAGCGTGAAGATGTCGCCGACCAGGGTGAGTGCGACCGGCATGACCCCGCCCGCACCAAGGCCCTGCACCGCACGGAAGAGGATGAGCTGGTCGAACGTCCTGGCCAACCCCGACAGCGCCGAGCCGCCGAGGAACAGCGCGACCGCCACGATGTAGATGACGCGTCGTCCGTAGAGGTCGGCCAGCTTGCCGTAGAGCGGCACGGTGGTCGTGGAGGTGAGCAGGTACGCCGAAAACACCCAGCTGTAGCGGGCCACGCCGCCCAGTTCGCCGACCGCCGTAGGCATTGCTGTGCCCACGGCCGTCGCTTCCAATGCGGCCAGGAACATGCCCAGCAGCAGGGCGGCGGTGACGATCTGGCGCTGGCGTCCAGGTTTCAAGATACCTTCACACCCGGGGAAATCGACAAGCCGGGCAAGTTGCCGGCCCGACCGACTCGGGTCAAGGAGTGCAAGGCGCGGGCACGTTCACCGTCCGGCGCGGTATAACCACCGTCCGCACCCACTCGATCACCGGTACCCCGAAGCGACTTGCGGATCACGGCACTGAAGCCCCAGGAGCATCACCCGGAGCGGGTCAACGTCTTCGTCGACGGCGAGTTCCGCTGTGGCCTCGCAGTCGAGATCGCCTACGGCGCCGGCCTGCGCGTGGGTGAGACGGTGAGTGAGGAGATGCTCGAGACGCTCGAGCGAAAGGACCTCCTCTGGAAAGCCAGGGAGGCTGCCTTCAACCTCCTCTCCTACCGGGCACGAACGGAGTCCGAGCTGCGGCAGCGGCTGCGGCGCAAGGACTACCCCGAGGACGTCGTCGAGGAGTGCGTCGCCGAACTCGTCGAGAAGGGCTTTGTCGACGACGAGGCGTTCGCCGCCAGCTTCGTCCGGGACCGTGTACGCGCCAAGCCGCGCGGCGTGCGTCGCCTGGTCCAGGAACTCCGCGCGAAGGGCGTCGAGTCGGAGACCGCCGCGGCCGTGGTGGACCGTACGCTGGACGACGAGAATGTTTCGGAGCTCGACCTGGCACGGGAAGCCGCAGAGGGGTGGGCCAGGCGCGCACTCGGAGCCGGCGTGCGTGCCGGTGCCTCGGGCCGGGATGCGCCGGACCCGTGGGAGGCACGGCGTCGCCTGTACGGCTATCTGGCGCGACGTGGCTTCGGCGGCGAGGTCATACGGACGGTCATGGATGAGGTGCTCCGGCGTGGCGACGATTGACGGGCGGAGGCCGCGCCCGTAGGATCCCGCGATCCTGCGAGCAGCGTCCCAGCCACGACAATCCGAAGATGACCACGCCGGTACATGTGATCCTAAACCCTCGCTCGGGCGAAGGCTCGGGGCGACGCGTGCGGCCCGAGCTCGAACGTGAATTGACCCGCCGCGGCCTTACGTTCGTCCTCGAGGAGACCGAATTCGCCGGGCATGCTGTGGAGCTGGCCCGCGGCGCCGCACGGCGAGGGGCGTCGATCGTCGTCGCCGCAGGCGGCGATGGCACGATCCACGAGGTGGCCAACGGCCTGCTGCAGACTCGCGACGAGCTGGGCGATGCGCTGCCGGCACTCGGGATCGTGCCGATCGGGACGGGCAACGACTTCGTGAAGGCGGCCCTCGGCGGCACCGACCGGCAGCACGCCTACGATGTTCTCGCCGCGGGCGTCGTACGCCGATTCGATGCCGGAATAATCGAGTGGACTGGGGGCGCGGAGTTCTTCATCAACGCCGCCGGGACCGGGATCGATGTCGAGGTCGTCCGCCAGATGCGCCGCATGCCGTGGCTGCACGGTGTGTTCAGCTATCTGGTGGCGCTAGTCAGAGCGCTGGTGAGCTACCGGCCGATTCCGCTTCGTGTCCGGACGGACGATTCGTCCTCGGAGCAGCGGGTCATGATCATTGCCGTCGCAAACGGCCACTGCCTGGCCGGCGGCTTCTATCTCTGTCCGGACGCGGTGCCGGACGATGGACGGTTGGATGTTTGTATCGTGGAAGAAGTGAATCTCCTGCAGGCCATGCGGGTGCTACCGAAGATCCTGCGCGGCACCCACGGGGAGTCGCGCAAGGTGAAGCTGCTCCAATCCCGATCCGTCGAGATCACGGCGTCCGGGGATGCGCCGCTCTACTTTCAGCTCGACGGCGAACTGCGCGAGCCCGCCGATGCTCGGCGACTCCGGGTAGAGGTCTGTCCCGGAGTGCTGCCGGTGGTGGCAAAGGCGAAGGCACCGTCGGATGGGCGGAGTGTGCCGTGTGTGGCTCCGGCCGCGGAGCGGGAGGCGTAATGTCCGCGCTGGTCCGCCCCGTGCTGGGTGTCGCGGTCGTCGCCGCCATCTTCTTCGCAGCCGGCCCGGCGGCTGCACAGCGGACTCCCGAGCCGATTCCGCTCCCCGAGGAAACCGTAGAAGCCGATACCGTACGCACCGTCGGCGTCTCGCCATCCGGAGCCTTCGTCCGCTCGATCCTCGTCCCCGGCTGGGGCCAGGCCGCCAACGGCGCCTACCTCCGTGGCGGCATCTTCTTCGGCCTCCAGTCCGGGAGCTGGTTCATGCTGATCAAGACCATGGCCAAGCTGGAGGAGGCGCGGGACATGGAGCGACGGCGCGCCGGTATCGTGCGCGACTCTCTCCTTGCCGCCGCGGCCGCCGACCCGGATCTCGCCAAGCGGTACGAGGACGCCAGGCGACTGGAACTGGACGTGCAGGAGGACGAGCGTGTGGCCGGTCTCGGTAGCCTGGTACGCTCACGTGAGAAGCAGAGGGAGGATTGGATCACCATGACTCTCTTCATGACGCTGATGGGCGGCGTCGATGCGATCGTCAATGCGCACCTCACGGACTTCCCGGGCCGCGTCGACGTCGAGCCCGTCGCTCGCGACCGGCTCTCCGTGGGCGTGACGCTCCCGGTCGGAGGCTCGCCGTGAGCGAGCGGCCGATCGGCGTCTTCGACTCGGGCGTGGGAGGCCTCACGGTCGTCCGCGAGCTCTGGCGGCGCATGCCCGACGAGTCGGTGGTCTACTTCGGTGACACGGCGCGCGTGCCCTACGGCCCGAAGTCGCCGGACACGGTGAGGCGGTTCGCCCGGGAGGCGGCCGCCTTTCTACTTTCGCGGGAGGTCAAGCTCGTGGTGGTGGCGTGCAACACCGCCACGGCGCACGCACTCGACATCCTGCTCGAGGAGCTGGAGGTTCCGGTCATCGGCGTGATCGAGCCCGGCGCGCGCGCCGCCGTCGCAGCCACAAGATCCGGACGGATCGGCGTCATCGGGACCGTGGGCACCATCGCCTCCGGCGCCTACGACCGCGAAGTTCGACGGCTGCTCCCCTCCGCCAGCATCTTCGCCCAACCGTGCCCGCTCTTCGTGCCTCTCATCGAGGAAGGATGGCTCGACCACCCCGCCACCCGGCTGATCGCCGAGGAGTATCTACGGCCGCTGTGCGACGTCGAAGTCGACGTCCTCGTCCTCGGCTGCACGCACTACCCGCTCCTGCGGCCCGTGCTTCAGCAGATCGTCGCACCGAGCACCGTTCTGGTCGATTCGGCGGAGGAAACCGTCTTGGAGGTGAGGCGCGTGCTCGAGGCGCGGGAGCTCCTGCGCAATTCGCCGCCGCCGGTCCACACCTTCGCGGTGAGCGACTCGCCGCTCCGGTTTCGGCAGGTCGGCCGTCACTTCCTCGGCGATGCGCTCCTGGAGATCGAGTTGGTGAGCGTCGATGGCTACGACCGGGCGGCCTGACGCCACGTGTGGAGCGCCGGCTCGCCTTGGGCGCTCACGGTGATGTAGGTGTCGTGGCGGATCCAGTCGCCGGCGTTGAGATAGTACCGGCCGGGCGCGATCTCCTCGATCGTCGGCACGTGCGAGTGGCCGCAGATCACGAAGCCGAGCGTCTC
>CALKIP010000165.1 GCA_937995995.1 uncultured bacterium | reverse complement strand
AGGCTCGTCCGCGCTTCACCCTCCTCGAGCGGATCGGGGTCGTGGCGCGCGCACCCGATGGCGACTGGTCACTCCCCCTGGAGCCGGGCCGGATTCGCCGGATCCTGACCCCTCCGAACGGCTGAACGGAGAGCGGCCTGAAGGGTATCTGTAAACGACATTTGCGTTTGACGCGAGTGCTTCGCGCCGCTATCTTTCAGTACTGGGCCGCGAAGGCTCGAAAGCCCGGCGTGACCGGGTTCGGTGCGATGTGACTCCGACGGAGGCGGAATGGCGCTCGACGAGCGCTTCTACGGCTTGTCGGTCGCCCAGGTCCTCGAGACCCGGGCGGCGGAAGATCCGGATCGTGAATTCCTGATCTTCAATGATCGCCGGCTGACCTATGCACAGGTCGATGCGCGGGCGACATCCCTGGCTGCCGCGTTGCACGCACTGGGGATCGAGGCCGGAGACCGCATTGCCCTGGATTTGCCCAATTGGCCGGAGTTCGTGATCTCCGTGTTCGCAGCGGCGAAGCTGGGCGCGGTGGTCGTTCCGCTGAATCCGCGCTACACGGTGCCGGAGCTGCAGTACATGCTGCGGCATTCCGAGGCCGCTGTGGTGGTCACGGTGGAATCCTTCGCCGGGGTGGACTACCTCGAGCTGTACGAGGATTTCCTGACCTCGCTGCCGGAACTGCAGTACCTGGTCACGGTGGGCGAGGAGGACCTGTGGTACGACGACCGGATCTATCAGTTCGAGGATCTGGTCTCGAGTGGGGAAGGCCGGGAGCTTCCAACCGTGGAAGTCGACCCGAGAGAGGATCTCTTCGCGATCCTCTACACCTCGGGGACCATGGGGAAGCCGAAGGGCGTCGCGCTCACGCACGAGAACCTGCTGACCACGGCGGGGCGCACGGTGGAGGCGATCGATCTGAGTGCCGAAGACGTGATTTTCGGCGTGACGACGATCTTCCACGTCTTCGGGCTCGGCCCGGGGATCCTGGGCACGGTCATGGCCGGTGCCTCGCTGGTACTGCAGGAGCAGTTCCTGCCGGACGAGGCGCTGGTGCTGATCGAACGGCACCGGGTCACGGTCCACTACGGTGTGCCGACGGTCTTCGTCACGGAGCTGTACGAGGCGGAGCACGAAAAACGCGACCTCTCGTCGTTGCGGACGGGGATCGTGGCCGGCGCACCGATCAGCGATGAGGTGGTCCGCAGGATCCGTGAGAAGCTCTGCCCGAACCTGCAGGTGGCCTACTCACTGGTCGAGACGGCATCGTCCGTTTCGATCACGCGGCCGGAAGATCCGCAGGACAAGCAGATCTTCACGGTGGGCCGGCCGTTGCCGGACACCGAGGTGCGGGTGCTGGATCTGGATGGGAGCGTGCTCCCGGTCGAGAGCCTGGGTGAGATCGCGGTTCGGGGACCCGGCGTGATGAAGGGGTATTACCGACAGCCGGGGGAGACCGCCCAGACGTTCGATGAAGACGGGTTCTTCATCACCGGCGATCTCGGGATGATCGATGAGGAGGGCTATCTCCACATCGTCGGCCGGCGCAAGGAGTTGATCATCCGGGGCGGCTTCAACGTCTACCCGCGGGAAGTGGAGGATCGCCTCCACGCGCACCCGGCGGTAATGGACGTGGCCGTGGTCGGGCTCCCGCACGAAGTCCTCGGCGAGGTCGTCTGTGCATGCATCGTCCCGGTCGAGGGGGCGATCGTCACGGGCGACGAAATCAAGGAATGGTGCCGAGGCGGATTGGCGGACTACAAGGTCCCTGACCTGGTCCGTTTCCTCGACTCCTTCCCGCTCACGGGGAGCGGGAAGATCCGACGGGTCGAGCTCGCGCGAATGATCAGCGCGGAGGAATCGAGCCGCCGCTCCTGAGCGAAGCCGCGCGATTCGGGGAGGTTCGAATCGCGCGTGGGGGCGGCCAGCCCGACTCGTCGGAGAATACAGACAGGCGCGAGTCTCCTCTTGACCATCTCGCGAACCGAGACCGCACGGCGGCCCCCGTCGGGCCAGCGGTCGGCGGCTTGGGGAAGTGGACCGGTGAAACCGGCCCCGACCCGCGGCCCCCGACCCCTGATCCGAGGTGAGGGGGCAGGGCGGGCGGATCGGACGCGAAGAGGAAGAGGGGCCTCGCCGACGGAAATTCTACCGAAGCGAGGCACATGGCTGCACAATTCGCACGCGCCCCTCATCGGGGCGTAACGTCGGGGCCCACACAGGGCGCCCCGAACGCTGCACTCCTCATCGACTTCGACAACGTCACGATGGGGATCCGCAGCGATCTATCGAAGGAACTCAAGCATCTCCTCAACAGCGACATCATCAAGGGGAAGGTGGCGGTGCAGCGGGCGTACGCCGATTGGCGTCGCTACCCGCAGTACATCGTTCCCCTGGCCGAGGCATCGGTCGACCTGATCTTCGCGCCGGCGTACGGCAGCTCGAAGAAGAACGCCACGGACATTCGCCTGGCGATCGACGCCCTCGAGATCGTCTTCACGCGTCCCGAGATCGGGACGTTCATCCTCCTCTCCGGTGACTCCGACTTCAGCAGCCTGGTCCTCAAGCTGAAGGAGTACGGCAAGTACGTCATCGGCGTGGGGATTCGCGAGTCCGCATCGGATCTGCTGGTCCAGAACTGCGACGAGTACTACTCCTACTCGATCCTCTCCGGTCTGACGAAGGAAGGCGACGAAGCGGGCGAGCGTCCGGACCCGTGGACGCTCGTGAAGGATGCCGTGCGTCAGATGGCGGACCAGAGCGACGTCATGCGCTCGGACCGGCTGAAGCAGGTCATGCTGCAGCTCGATCCGAACTTCAACGAGAAGGATCTGGGCTACAGCAAATTCAGCAAGTTCCTCTCGGACGCCGTGGCGCGCAACTGTCTGACGCTGAAGAAGCTGGACAACGGACAGTGGGAGGTCGCGCCCGCCGTCGAAGGAGCGACGGAAGCGAAGCCGGAGGAGGAGAGCGCTGGCCGCGAGGACGGTCGCCGTTCACGTGGTCGTGGCCGTGACCGCGGCCGTGATCGGTCGGCTAGCAGGCGCGAGGAGACCGCGACTGCTTCCGAGGCCAAGGCAGGATCCGAGAAGCAGGCCAAGGAAGAAGCGCCCGAGGCAGGCTCCGAGAAGACCGAGGCCAAGGTGGAGCCGCGTGCGCGTAAAGTCGAGGCTCGCAATGAGCCGAAGGCCGAAGACACCGTAGAGGCAACCGGCGATCCACTCACGGCAGCCTACGATCTGCTGTGCCGTGCGGTCGCGGCGGTGGCGGGCTCTACGGGGGCCGCGGCGCGGGATTCGGATGTGAAGCGTCGCATGCTCGAATTCGAGTCGGGCTGGGACGAGTCGACGCTCGGCTTCAGCAAGTTCAGCCGTTTCCTGCGGCAGGCACACGATGCCGAGGTGATCGACCTGCGCAAGGTGGGCAACGGCACGTACGAGGTCGTATTGCCGAGTGGTCGCGCTTCCAGTGAGGAGGCGGAGCCGCGTGGGCGGAAGGGCTCGCGGACGTCGTCGCGGTCCACCCGATCGGAGAAGTCGAGCTCCGAGACCGCGGCAACCAAGAAGTCGACGGCGAGTTCGAAGTCGACGGCGAACTCGGCCGATGCGAAGGCAGCCGCGAAGGCCGCCGAGGAGAAGCCCGCTGCAGGCGCCAAGGCCGAAAAGGTGGAGGCCAAGGCCGGTGAAGCCGAGGGCACGGAGGCCAAGCAGGTCAAGGCCGCCAGGTCGGAGGCCAAGCCGGCGGAAGCGGCGAAGGCCGAGGCCGAGGCGAGCACGCCGACGCCAGCTGCGGACTCCGGGTCCGATCGGACCGAAACGAGGTCGCGCTCTCTCGGCATCGGGTTCCGGCGTGGTACCCGAGGGCGCACGATGCTCGCCGGTCCGCCGCCGGTCCTGCCGGGACAGACGGTGACGCTGCCGGAAGAGAACGGCAAGGCTGCAGCGTCGGCTGAGGCCGAGACGAAGGAGCCGGCCCGGCGGACCGAGTCGGCGAAGGCCGTGGCACAGGCGGCGGAGGAGAAGCCGCGCAGCACGCGCAAGAGCAGCCGCTCGAAGAAGACGGCCGACAAGGCCGTCAAGCCGGCCGCCGAAAAGCAGGCCGTCGATACCGCCGAGAAGCCGGCCGCCAAGGTGGCGGACAAGGCCGCGGAGAAGAAGGCGGCGAAGTCGGCTGCACCGGTTGCGGCCGTACCGGAGCTCGCAGGGCTGCCGACCGATGCCGCCGACGTCGAGGCGTACCTGTTGGGCCGGTACAAGGGGGTGGGGAAGAAGACGGCCG
>CALKIP010000164.1 GCA_937995995.1 uncultured bacterium | reverse complement strand
GCGGGATGTTCGGCGCCGCGGGCCAGGCCCTCGCCTCGGCGGTAGGTGCCGTCGGCAACGTGGGTGCCGCGGTCGTCGAGACGCAGGGCGTCCCCCAGGCGGCGGAAACGGCGGAGGGTGGGGACCGGATCGTCGCGATCCTCGAGCAACAGGGATTGAGCCAGCAGCAGGCCCAGCAGGCGTCGCAGGAGATCCGGCAGGCGCAATCGCAGGTCCAGCTCCAGGCGGAGCAGTTCCGGCGGCAGGCGCCGGCTGCGGCGGAGAACGTGGCGGGCACGCTCTCGGGCGTGGTCTGGTGGATTCTTCTCGGTGCGGTGCTCTCGCTGGTCGCAGCGGCAGGCGGCGCGGCGATCACGGCGGAGAATTAGAGGACGACGCGGTTCGCCCACCTGTGACTCGAGGCCCGATACGGGCCGTCCCGTCCGACATGCGTGGACCGCTCGGTCGGGCCTCGGGTTGTTTTTGTAGTTCCGCTCTGATGGCCCGCGTGACCACCGTACCTGGAATCCGAGGGCACCGGACCCAGCGAGCGTGCGCTCTCAGCCGGTGTCGTCGGCTCTGCCTGCCCTCTCGGCCAGCGTGTTCAACAGGGCGTATGCGTCGTGCTCGGCCAGATCGATCACCCGGGCCACGCCTCGGGTACCGCCGGCGCTGTCCACGATCAGCGTGGCCAGGCCGTGTCGGCGCTGGAAGGGCGCCGCCTGAACGTGCAGCGTCTGGACCTTTCGGGTGGGCACCACGCACGTCACGCGGTTGAAGACGCCGTGTCGCGCCACGACATGGCCGGCAACGAGTGCGTAGCCGCGATGGCGATATTGCGCTTCGGCAAGGAGGCGTGCGGGCGCGAGCAGGAGAAGGAGGGCCAACCAGCCGGGGTGCTGGGCGAAGCCGAGCACGCCCGCGGCGACGACGACGGGTACGGAGTAGCGCACGAAGATTCTACGTCGCGCCCTCGGGTGAACCCGCAATAGCCGGATGGCCCCGAGATCGAACCCGTCGAGTACGCGTGCGACGAGTGCGGGAGCATCGGCTCGCCGTACCAGGGGCACGAACGCCTCGGACTTTCCGCGCTGCCGTTGACCTGGCGCCGAGCCGGCGGTCTCGATCCGTAGCGCGGCGAGCCCGAGTGGACGCCGCAGCAGGGATTCCTCGAGCCGTACCGCCTGTACGCGGCGGAGCGGCAGACTGGCCTCGCGCCGCGCCAGGAGCCCGTAGCGCTCGTGCAACTCGTCGCCCGTGCGCTCGAGCGTGAGGTCGTGGTAGCCGATCACGGTACCCGCCACGGAGAGGACCCAGCCGGCGACGACGAGGAGGACGAGACCCGCCACGACGGCACCGGCGATGGCGACCGCCGGTGCCGCGGGGATGAGGGATTCGGGGTCGAGATCGGAGAGGATCCGCTCGAGCGCGAAGTCGTCCAGGAACTGGAGCGCGCCGCCGATCGCCGCGGCGACCAGGCCGACCTCGTTCGCCGTCGCTCCCGCGAGTGAGAGTTCGGCGGTCGAGAGGTGAGCCAGGACCTCGGTTTCCGGGACCGTGGGGACGGCAGCGGCGGCATCCGCGGCATCCACGGCATCCCGCCGTCCGAGGAACTCGGCGCGAAGCGAGTCCGCCTCTGAACGCGAGAGCACCGCGAGCACCGCCTCGGTCCGTGTCCCGCCGGCCGTCTCTACCCGCAGCTCGGCAACGTCGAAGATGCGCTCCAGGAGATTTTGCCGGACATCGATGTTCTGAACCCGGGCAAGTGGGATGATCCGGCGCTGGCGCTGGATCACGCCGGAATCGAGGATCAGCTCGTCGCCGATGCGACGGTAACGGAAGCTGACGTACTTCCCGATCGAGAACGCCAGCGTCGGAATGGCCAGGATGCCGAGGCCGAGGGCGATGGCGCGCGAAGGGTCGTCGCTCGCCGTGCCGACAGCACCGGCAATGGCGGGCAGGATGAGCGCACGCCCGATCCGGATCGACTCGAAGAGGAGAGTCAGCGGATGGAGCCGGCGCGGCGCCGTCGACTCGGTTGTCTCCGCCATGGCCTCAGACGGCATCGTCTCCGCCGCCGAGATCGGCCAGCCGGTCGCGCAGCCGCTCGGCCCGCTCCTCTGCCAGACCCGGGATGGCGACGGCGCCGCCCGTGGAGCCCGCCGTGAAGACGACCACCCGCGAAAGTCCCAGCCAGCGCTCGATGGGACCCGCACGCATGTCCACATGCTGGATCCGCGCGTGTGGGACCACGCTGCTCCGCTTCCAAAGCACGCCATGACGGAGGAGAAGGTCCCGCTCCCGGATCCGGTAGCCCCAGGTACGATAGCGCGCTACGGGCAGCACGACGGCCAGTGCCGTGCCGATCCCGCCCACCGCCGCTGCCATGAGAAGGCCCGCCGGCAGCGTACCTGCCCAGCCACGGACGAGAACCCCTGCCGCCACGGCGGAGAGTACGGTGCCTACGGCCAGTCGCAGCCGCCAGAGCCCGATCACTCGCCGGTCGAGGGCCTCCAGCGGTTCCTGCACCCGGGGCGCTACCTCCCACACCTCGCCCACGCCCATCTCCTGCTCGCTTCAGGCGCTGGCCGCCTGCAAGACCACGTTGCGGCCGCGCCGCTTCGCCGCATAGAGCGCGCTATCAGCCCGTTGTACCAGGTCCTCATAGGAGCGGCCGTCCTGTGGCGCGCTTGCAACACCTGCACTGATCGTGATGCGACGGCCGGGCTGGACGTTCGCACCGCGGAAGGGGTGCTCGGCGATGATGCTGCGCAGGCGGTCGATGGCCTGGTA
The DNA here is from genome assembly GCA_937995995.1 of uncultured bacterium. Lineage (GTDB taxonomy): Bacteria > Gemmatimonadota > Gemmatimonadetes > Longimicrobiales > RSA9 > CALBZE01. The sequence continues at coordinate 1,606 of CALKIP010000164.1, read as the reverse complement.
GGCCTCTTCCTTGGGCGTGTTGATCATGATGAGCCCGAACTCCTCTCCGCCGTACCGTGCGAGGACGTCGCTCAGGCGGAGCTGCTCCCTCATGAGCTGCGAAAGTTCCTTGAGGATGATGTCGCCGGCCAGGTGGCCGAGGGTGTCATTGTAATTCTTGAAGTGGTCGACGTCGATCATGACGAGGGAGCACCGTCCGCCGTAACGGGCGATGCGGCCGAGTTCGGCGCGCAGGATCTCCTCGAAGCGCCTGCGGTTGGGCAGTTCGGTGAGTGGGTCGGTGAGGGCGAGTTCGGCCAGGCGGTGCCGCAGCGCCTGCATCTCGGTGCGGTCGCGCCGGAGGCGTTCGAAGACGACGCCGGCGTAGAGGCTGACGAGTACGAAGGCACCCGCGGTGGCGGCCTCGAGGCCCAGCGAGAGGTCGGCGCCGGCGTGGTAGTGGGTGTAGATGACGCCGAAGTAGCCTCCGGCCATGAGGGTGCTGAGTGCGATCACCTCCCAGAACCCGGCGAGGCCGGCGACGAAGAGGAGGGCGACGAACCAGGCCATGAGGATGATCTGGCGGGCTTCGAAGATCAGGTTCGTGTAGACGCAGAAGAGCAGCGCCGCCACGATCATGGGCGTGTAGAGATAGTGCCGGTCCCAGCGGAGGAGGCGATCGGCACCGAGGTGCGGGACAAGCCAGAGGATGGACTGCAGCACGATGGTCGCGCCGGCGGCGGTGGTCCATTCGCGAAAGCTCAACTCGGCCAGGCCGAGCAGCTTCATGCCGAGTGCGATGACGAGGGCCAGGGCGTAGCCGGCTCCGGCGAGTGCTATTCCACGCTTGCGTAGCTGCATTTCATCGGTGGTCGGCACTGTGCAACTCATCCAGTCCCAGGTTCAGAACTCCGGTCCCACCCCGATGTCCACCCTCCAGTTGCCGTCGGTCGCGGCGCCGACTGCGATCAAGAGTGGTCCGAGGGGTGTGGTCCAGAGCGCTCCCAGCTCCCCACCGCCGAGCCAGCGGGTGTCTGGTGAAAGGGGGTCGAGGCCGCCACCGACGGTCCCGGCGCGGAGCCGCAGCCGAACGAACCCCTCGAGCGGGATCGGGTAGGCGACATCGATCCCGGCCACGCCCAGCGCATCACCACGGGCCTCGCCCCATTTGAGTCCCGGCATACGGTGCTCGTCGCCTAGAGCGGGCAGCGCGTCCGGCGGCGCATCGCCCTGTGTGATCGCGCCCTCGGCCACGGCGGCGAAGCGGAGCAGGCCGAACTCGTGGTCGAGTGACCCTCCAGCGACCGCGCGGCCGTACTCGAATGCTCCGAAGCGGGCCTCAGCCTCGACGACATCATCTCGGCCGACGACGCGTGTCGGCGCGCCCACATCGCCTATCCTCAGGAGCGGTCCCCATGCGACGCCGTCGGCGCCGGCCTCGACCGCGATGCGCTCGCCTCTAAAGGCGAGTGTGGCGGCCATTTCCGGGGAAAGCTGGCGACGTTCAGCACCGAGCCAGCCGCCGGCACGCCACACTTGCGTCTCACCGATGATCTCGTCGTCGAAGAAGCGCCGCACATCCGTTTCGCGATGGAATGCGCCGAGGATCCAGCCCCATGGCAGGAAC
>CALKIP010000163.1 GCA_937995995.1 uncultured bacterium | reverse complement strand
GGCTAGGGACCCGGAGCTCGCCGCCGCCCTCGAACGGCTCGGGCAGCGTGGTGCGGCACTCCGTGAACAGATCGGAGAGCTTCAGACACTTCTTGCAGAACCCCGTGGCTTCCTCACCCGCTGGCAGCAGGACCCGGCCCTGCGCGACGCCCTGGTCGGGGTGCGGGCCCAGCTCGATTCGCTCATCGCCGAGGCACGGGCACGGCCCTGGAGGTTCGTGTTCTAGGCCAGCTGAATGTCGGCGGGGACGGCCGGCTGGCGCTGGCGTGGGGCGGCCCTTCGGGCGGGAGTGGCCGGCCTTGCCGGCGGGGGGCTGCCACCTGCGGTAGCAGCAGGAGGTCGCCGCCAGGTTGCGGCGCTGTACGTGAAGACCTTCGCAATGTCCCAGATCGCCGGATCCAGCCGCTTCAGCTTGCGCACGGCATCCGCCAGGAGGACCGTACCGATTTCGTTGCCGTGCAGCGCGACCATCTGCCCCCACCCGCCCGCGATCGCCAGGTCGGCGGCGTGTACGCCGAAGCGGGTGGCCAGGACCCGGTCATGAGCGCTCGGCGTGCCGCCACGCTGGATGTGGCCGAGGACGACCGTCCGGGTTTCGGTGTCGATGCACCGCTCCATCTCCCGGGCGAGCCAGGCGCTGATCTCACCGGGTCGCACGCGTGAGCGGCGCTCGACGATCTCGTTGTCCGCGCCCGATGGTCGCGCACCCTCCGCGATGACTACGATCGAAAAGGTGCGGCCACGACGCTCGCGCTCGCGGACGCGCTCGCACACTGCCTCGACCTCGAACGGGTACTCGGGGACCAGGATCACATCGGCCCCGCCGGCAAGCCCGGAGTACGCCGCGATCCAGCCGGTGTGGCGGCCCATGACCTCGACGATGAGGACGCGGTTGTGCGCCTCGGCCGTCGTGTGCAGGCGGTCGATCGCCTCGCTCGCGATCGCGACCGCGGTGTCGAATCCGAAGGTGAAGTCGGTCCCGCAGAGATCGTTGTCGATCGTCTTCGGCACGCCGATCAGCGGGACCCCTCGCTCGAAAAGCTCCTGTGAGGCCGAGAGCGTACCGTCGCCGCCGATCGAGATCAGCCCGTCGATGCCATCCGCCTCGAGCGTGCGCCGGATCTGGGCAATGCCATCCGGCACGACCAGCGGGTCCGTCCTCGACGTGCCCAGGATCGTTCCACCGAGGGGGAGGATACCCTTGACGGCCGCGCGGTCCAGTACGACCGAGTCGCCGGCGACGACGCCTGCCCAGCCGTAGCGGTAGCCCAGAAGCTCGATCCCCTTCTGCGCACAGCGATGCGCCACCGCACGGATGACCGCGTTGAGCCCGGGGCAGTCTCCGCCGCCCGTGAGGATTCCGAGTCTCTTGTTCGCGTCTGCCATGACCGACCGGACCGGGGACCGCAATGCGTGATGCCGGCGGATGGGCCGCCATCCCGAATGTGTCCGGTCTCGCAGACTTTATGCCGGCTGGAGGGCGGCGCCGATCGGCGACCGCAGCAGGATGATCTGGACGATGGTCCCTTCACCGGGTCGCGAGCGCAACTCGACGCGGCCACCGTGGCCCTCCACGATCTCGCGGCAGATCGGAAGACCGAGCCCCATCCCCTTCCCCTTGGTCGTCATGAACGGCTCGAAAATCTGGGAAAGCCTGTCGGGTTCGATGCCAGGCCCGTTGTCGCTGACTTCGATGATCGCTTCGGCGCCACGACAGCGCAGCGATACCTCCAGCACACCTTCGCCCTGCGACGGGCGCTCCCCCAGCGCCTCCCGCGCGTTGCGTAGGATATTGCCGATCGCCTGGCGCAGGAAGTACGCATCGCCATCGATCGTCGCCTCCGCGAGCGGGCCCACACGAACCGTGAATCGTGCCTGCTCCGCCTCCCGCTCCATCACCCCCGCGAGGTCGCGTACCAGCGTGTGCAGCGGCAGCGGCTCACGGTTCAGCCGGCGGCCGATCCCCGAAGCGTACGCCGAGAGCTCCGACAGCAGATCGTTCATCCGCAGCGCCTCGCCGACGATCGCCCGGGCGATCTCGCGCCGCAGCTCCGCCTCCGCGACCATGCGGTCGTCTTCCAGCATCTCGGCGTGCAGCAGAATCGTCTGGAGCGGATTCTTGACCTGGTGGAGAATCCGCGCCGTCGCCGTCCCCATCGCCGTCAACCGCGCCGCCTCCACCCGCTCACGCATCGCGCGTCGCATCAGCACCAGGATGATGCCCGCGGAAAACCCGACGATCAGCAGCACCAGAAGCACGTTGACGAGCATCAGGTGCCGGACCTCGGCGAGTAGCGACTCCTGTACGAAGGGAAGGAGTCCGAGGCGAATCGTCGAGACGATCTTCATCCGGCCACCAGGTCAGGCCTCATTCCACGCCCGCCGATACCCTCGACCGGGCCGACACACGGTGTGAGCGGCTTCGGCGAAGGAAGGCGACCACGATGGCGATTTCGGCAAGTGCGTGTGTGAGTTGAAGGAACTGATGCAGGTGCCAGACCCCGTCCACATCGCGAAATCCCACGAATTCGAAGAACTCGGCCTGGATGGGCTGTAGCACGTGGAACGCCGTGACCACGGCCAGAAGTCCGAGGAGATAGCCGTCGGCACCAGGCAATTCGCTCAGAAGCACGACGGCCCAGAGCGTGAGGTACCCGGCGATCGCCACGAAGGAAAGCACCTGGGATGCCAGCATGAGCGTCGACCATTCGTCGGTCACGCCCGAGATCGCCATTGCGGCAGCCAGACCGATCACGACCGCCCCAGCGGCCGCCGCCGACCTGCGCCCCCGTGGTTTGCCCAGGAGAGCCGCCAGAATCAGGAACGGAACGCTCGCGGCTACCGTTGCATTGAGGAGGTACGCCGGGTTGTAGATTTCGAGCACCAGCGTGGCGAGATGCGACCTCGGGGCCACGGCAACAACGAGCGAGGCCAGCTCCACCAGCAGCGTGGTCGACGCGATGACTCCATGCATGCCGACCAGGATCAGCCACGCCGTACGCTGGCCTCCCTCCATGTCCTGCCCTCGGGTTGCCACCGCGTACGACAGCCCGATGACCAGGACGATCCAGCCGAGAAGGGTCAGCAGGCGGAGCGCGACGAGTGCGTCCACGACCGCCACCCGGCCTCAGCCCCCGCCGTCATCATCGCCGCCATCATCGCCGCCATCGTCACCTCCGCCATCGTCAGGCGGCTTGGGCGGCGGTGGCAGGTAGTCCTCCAGCGTGAAAACCACCGTCTCTTCCGTTCCGTCATCACGCGTGGCGGTGGTCTCGACGATGATCCGCTTGACCGACTGGCGCGGATCATTCACAGTGATCTCGAAGTCCACGCCCTGCTCGGGCGAGTTGACCCGCGTCCGGACCCGCTGTCCGGGCGGCTGCTCCCGCCAGCCCGGATTGCGGAACAGCGTCTTCGTCGACTGCCTCCCACTCTCCAGATCACGCGTCACTTTGACCACCTGCAGCCAGTCGGGCTGGTAACTGACCCGGTAGTCGAAGCCACGCTGATCCGTCCCCCGCGCCTCACGATTGTGGCGTGCCATCCGCGCCTCCGCAGCGTACCCGATTGAGGAAACTTCGACTTCGAATAGTTTCCCGGGCACACGAAGTTGTCAAGAACGGCGTCCCGGGCTTGGCGCCTGCGAGTACGAAACTTGCGGAAATGGCCGCTCGGTTGCGGTAGCCCGAATCGCATACCGACGAGCCCGCACCCCTGGAGTCCCTTGACAAGGTCGCGGCACCGAACGCGAATCACAGCGCCGACACCGGCGCACGTGCCCCTTGACCGGAGCACGACCGCATGCTACACTGTGAAACTATCCACGACATGAGCACCTCCCTTACAACGGAGGCGCGGGCGCCGCGCCGGCCCTGTCCGACCCAATTCGCACCGATCCCATCTGACATGATCGACCCAAGGACGGCGTTGCGGTCTCGCCTGTCGTATCCATCTTACGCTTCTACGGAGTGATTCGTGGACATCGCCGAACTCAAGAGCAAGTCGGTTGCGGAGCTGCACGAGATGGCCGAGCAGCTCAACATCTCCAACTATTCCGGGCTCCGCAAACAAGACCTGATATTTCGTATCGAGCAGAACCTGCTCGACAGTGACGTCGTATTGCGTGGCGAGGGTGTCCTGGAGGTCCTGCCCGAGGGCTACGGCTTCCTCCGTTCACAGGACTGGAACTACCTCTACGGTCCTGACGACATCTACGTCAGCCCATCGCAGATCAAGCGCTTCGACCTGCGCACCGGAGACACGGTGCTCGGCCAGGTCCGTCCTCCGAAGGAGGGCGAGCGCTACCTGGCGCTCCTCAAGGTGGAGTCGGTCAACGGCGACGACCCGGAGCGTGCCAAGCATCGCATCGCCTTCGACAACCTCCGCCCGCGCTATCCGGAATCGCGCCTCAAGCTGGAGAACAAGGCGGGCGACCTCTCGATGCGGCTCATGGACCTCGTCTCGCCGATCGGTAAGGGGCAGCGCGGCCTGATCGTCTCGCCGCCCAAGGCGGGCAAGACGATCCTAATGCAACGCATCGCCAACGCGCTCCTCGCGAACC
>CALKIP010000162.1 GCA_937995995.1 uncultured bacterium | reverse complement strand
CGACCGGTTCCGGGAGAGCGACGCGATCGCATGCGTGCCGACGGTGCCGTGCGGCGAGTGCCGACTCTGCCGCCGCGGTCGCGAGAGTCTCTGCCCGGACGCGGTCGGGCGCATGGTCTTCGGCGCCTTTGCCGAGTACGTGCTGCTGCCGCGACGCTTGGTCGAGCGCCACGTCTTCCCTCGACCGTCGTCGCTTTCGGCAGAGGAGGCGGCCGCACTCGAGCCGCTTGCGTGCGTAGTGCACGGCGCGAGTCGTGTCTCGTTCGGGGACGCCGAGCACGTCGTCCTCATCGGCGATGGTCCGATCTCCCTCCTTTTCGTCCAGGTAGCGCGGCTTCACGGGGCAGGACGCGTGCTCGTCGTCGGACGGCACGCCGGGCGGCTCGCGGTCGCGGAGGCGCTCGGTGCGGAGACGCTGTTCGTGCCGCGCGGCCACGACTCACGGGACGCGGTTCTGGAGTGGACCGGTGGTCACGGCGGCGATGTCGTGGTCGAGTCCGTCGGCCGGCCGGAGGTGTGGGAGACCGCGGCGTCGCTCGCCGCCATTGGGGGCGAGGTGCTCCTCTATGGCGGGTGCGCCGCGGGCACGCGTGCGTCGTTCGACACGTACCGGGTGCATTACGACGAGATCGATCTCAAGGGTGCGTTCCACTACGGCTCCCGCGACGTTCGCGAGGCGTATGAACTGCTCGCCTCGGGGGGCGTCCGGATGGCACCATTGATCACGCACAGGCGGCCGCTCGACCGATTGGAGGAGGCGCTGGAGCTGGCGTTGTCTCGAGAGGCGGTGAAGGTTTCCGTGGCTGCGCAGGGGCAGGACCGAGACCAGGGCCAGGACCGAGACCAGGGCCAGGTGGGGTGAGATGCAGGAGAATTCGGGGCGAGGAAGCGATCGATGACGATCTCCGATCGAATGAGCATACCTGATCGCATGCGCGTGGCGCGTCTTCACGCCTGGGGTGACGTCCGGGTCGAGGAGGCGCCGGTTCCGGAGCCGGGGCCGGGAGAGATCCTGGTGCGGGTGGAGGCGTGTGGGGTGTGCGGCTCCGATGCCCTGGTCTGGTACGTCGAACGAAAGTCGCCGGCTGTGCTGGGTCACGAGCCGGCAGGCATCGTCGTGGCCACGGGCGACGGGGTGGAGTCGCTCCGTGTCGGCGACCGGGTCTTCGCGCACCACCACGCGCCGTGCATGGCGTGTGAGGAATGCAGGCGAGGGCTCTGGTCGAACTGCAGCACGTGGAAGCGCAATCAGCTCGCCCCCGGCGGCTTCGCGGAGTATGCCGTGGTGGGGGCGGAGAGCGTGGCCCGGGACACGCTCGTTCTCCCCGAAGAGATGAGCTTCGAGGCGGCGGTCTTCATCGAACCGCTCGCCACTTGCATTCGTGCACTGAAGAGGCAGGGGCGGGTCGAGAGCGGCGATGTGGTGCTGATCGTCGGGCTCGGCTCCATGGGGCAGCTCATGGTGCCGCTGGCACGGGCGTACGGCGCCGAAACCGTGCTGGGAAGCGATTTCATGGCGGACCGAAGGGATCGGGCGCTGCGGCGCGGTGCGGATGCCGTGTTCGATCCAGGCGCGGAGGACGTGGCGGAGGCGGTTCGGTCGCGAACCGGCGGGCGCGGCGCGGATGTGGTGGTGGTCTGCCCCGGCGACGTCCGTGCCATCCGTGCCGGGCTCGACGCAGCCGCACCGGGGGGCCGGGTGGTGTGCTTCACGCCCCTGCCGCCGGATTCCCCGGTCACGCTCGACCTCTCGCCGCTCTATTTCCGGGAGATCACGCTCTCCCAGAGCTACTCGTGTGGGCCGGATGAGACGCAGAAGGCGCTGGCGATGATCGCCGGGGGGCGGGTCGAAGTGGCGTCGCTCGTGACGCACACGGAAGGTCTGGGCGGCGTGGCGGCCGCACTGGAGCGGGCGGCGGGGAAGGGCGCGGGGCTCAAGACGGTGATTCAGCCGCACGCGGACGGGGCCGAGCAGCCGGCGGCGTCCGCTTCAAGTCCCGGATGATGGCAACGGCATAGTCCCACAGGCCCTCGCCGGCGGGCACGCCCTGCGGAATCCACGGGATCTACGTCTACGGGATCTACGGGATCGCGCTGACCGGCTCGCCCATAGCGGCCTTGCGGATGGCCGTGAGGAGCGCGTCGCGGAACGTCGGCGTCAGAGTGCATTCGAGTGTGCCGTCCGGGTTCGACTCGCGCGGGTCGAGGGCGGTGGCTTCGACACGAAGCAGGAAGTTGCTCGAAGCCGCCGGTGTGGGGTTCGGTACCGGCTCGCGGCTGCGGTCCGGTCTCGCGTACGCCTCGATCCGCACCACGACTTCCAGATGGCCAGACAGTGGCTCTCCGAGTTCGTCGCGGCCACACTCCAGCCGACTCTCCACCGGATCCGCCCCCCACGTTCGCCGCACTCTGAAGGGCTCGCTATGCAGGAACGTCGCACGCGGTGATACGCTGCCCACGGGGATCGCAGCGTCGCGGAAGACGGTGGCCGTGGCCTGGATGACGCGCTGTGGCGGCGCGGCGATCGTGTCCTCGAACTCCTGGCCAGCACCAGAAAAGGTGGAGGCACAGGCCCCCAGGACCAGGGTGAACGCCGGTAGCGTGCGGAAGAGTCGCACGGTTTGGCCTCCAGTGACGAGCGGTGTCCGCATTTGCCGAGGTCACGACGTGCGGAAGACCTCGCCGCGACGCCCTGGTGTACTACCTGCCGGGCCGGTGGGTTCCGCGTAAAGCGGGGAGCCGTCCGACGGAATCGGGCGTCGGGATTGGGAAGCGATCCCACCGCGGGAGACCGCTCGGTGTGACACGCGCCCGCTGGCCGGGCCGCTTGCTCCCTTGCCGTACCCGCGCTAAAATCCGCGGACAGTTGTTGTTCAGTCAAGGAGGCGACGATGTCGAGCGACCCCCAGCGCGCGGCCGGATCGGTCGAGGCTCCGTCAGGTGCGGCGGGGCCTGCGTCCGCCGAGTCCACCGATGCGCTGGCCGCCGCGGGTGGTGTGGCGACCCGTGCGCCGGAAGGTGCGAACGAACCCTTCCCCGAGCCACCGGCGTGTGGTACGGGCGCGCCTTCCCCGGCCCTCGATCGCAGCCGCATCATCCGGCACAGCGGCGCCGGCTGGGATGGCGTGCGGGTCCTGCCGTACAAGGCGGACGACGGTTCCTTTGCCGGGATCACCCGCCGCATCCTCGCCGCTCCGGCCGACGCCGGCTTCGAGGTGCGTTACTTCGAGATCGACCCGGATGGCCACAGCTCGTTCGAGCGACACGCCCACGTTCACGTCGTGGTCTGCCACCGCGGCCGTGGACGCGTCCGCCTGGGTGATGAGGTGCACGAAGTCGGCTACGGCGACGTCGTCTACGTGGGGCCGAACGAGCCACACGAGTTCCTGAATCCGTATTCGGAACCCTTCGGGTTCCTCTGCATCGTGGACCGCGACCGGGATCGTGGCGTCCCGACCGGAGGTTGATCGTGCCGACGCGTGATGAAGCCCTTGCGCTGCTCGAGGAATGGGTCGAGAGCGCCTCGCTGCGCAACCACATGAAGGCCGTCGAGGCGGCCGTTCGTTTCTACGCCAGGAAGTTCGGCGAGGACGAGGAGTTGTGGGGGCTTGCCGGGCTGCTGCACGACCTGGATTGGGAAAAGTACCCGGAGGAGCATCCGCTAAAGGCCGTAGAGGAACTGCGCGAGCGCGGCTACCCCGAAGAGGTGGTGCATGCGATCCTCGCCCACCGGGCAGATTTCACCGGAGTCGAGCCGGAGACGCTCCTCGACCGCACGCTCTACGCCTGTGACGAGATCACCGGGCTGATCACCGCGACCGCCCTCATGCGGCCGAACGGAATCGATGACCTGAAGCCGAAATCGGTGAAAAAGAAGTTCAAGGACGCTGCCTTCGCCCGTGGTGTCGACCGCGAGGAAGTCCGGCGCGGTACGGAGCTTCTGGGCGTCGAGCTGGACGAGCACATGCAGAACGTGATCGACGCCATGCGGGAAGTCGCCGGCGAGTTGGGTCTCGATTCGGCGTCAATGGCCGAGCGCGGCGGCGGCGCCGCGTAGCATCGGCTCCGAGCACACGACGACGAAGGGGGCGGGTCGCACAGGCGGCTCGCCCCCTTCGCACGTCGGCAAAATCGAGTGTGGCGCTCGAGTGGTTCAGGCTCGATCCCAAGTCCGGGTCGAGTCCGGACCGATGCCGCGGAGCGCGCTAGCTCGTGGCCTTGACGACCCGATCGACGTACTTGTCCACGCCGCCGATCACGTCGACGACATCGGCCTTGCCCTCCGCTGCCGCGATCGCACGGGCGAAGTCGAGGAGGACGCCTCGGATCGCGTTGCGGTCGACCATCTCGGCCTGGTTGCGCCGCCGGGCACGACGTGCCCCGGTTCGACGCGTACCGCCAGAGGGTGCCAGGCGACGGCGGACCTGGAGCGGGTAGCGCGCGTTGAACTGTCGGTCGCTCAGCTCCGCGATGCTCTTGTCTATCTTCTCGGCCTTCTCTCGCAGCTCGGAGTTCGGAGTCTTCGGATTCTTCCGCAGCTCCTTCTCCACCATCTCCATTACCTTGTCCTTGGCCTCGGGCATTCTCACTCCTAGGTATGCGGATTCATCCGGGCAATGAATGGCAATTCTGTATATATGCGCAATTGTCCACTGCATTGTCAATGCGTATACAGAAGTATAAGAGGATTGAATGGGCCGGCCTTCGGCCGGCGGGAGAGCTGCGGTGGGCAGCGGGAGGGCGCCCTTCGGGCGCGGGAGGGCCGGCTTGTGCCGGCGGGAGGGCTGCCTTTGGCAGCGGGTGAGGCGCTTTGTCGCGGGTCCGGGTGGGGTGCGATTGAAGGGGAGGGGAGGCCGGCCCCAATCCGCCTGCTCCCC
>CALKIP010000161.1 GCA_937995995.1 uncultured bacterium | reverse complement strand
TGCATGTGCCCCGCCGCGAAGCGGCTCTCCCGCGCCCGCAGGGCGCCCTCCCGCTGCAAAGCAGCCCTCCCGCCGGCGCAAGCCGGCACTCCCGCGCCGCCCAGGGCGGCGCCCCTACGCCTCCGCCATCCTCCCCGGATACAGGACCACCTTCGTGCATCCGTCCTGCTTCCCCGCAAACATCCTGTACCCCTCAGGCGCCAGGTCGAGTGGCAGCCGGTGACTGATGATTCCCTGCGCATCGACCCTGCCCTCACGGATGTGCTCGAGGAGGTGCGGCATGTAGCGCTTCACGTTGCACTGCCCCATGCGCAGCGTGAGGTTCTTGTTCATCGCCGTGCCGATCGGGATCAGGTTCCACGGTGGACCGTAGACACCGATGATCGAGACGTTGCCGCCCTTTCGCACCGCGTCGATCGCCCAGCCGATGACGGTCGCCGCACCCCCCTGGAGCTTCGTGCGCATGCCCAGGAAGGTGTGCATGGTCGAACCGTCCGCCTCCAGCCCGACGGCGTCGATGCAGACGTCCGGACCGATCCCGCCGGTCATCTCCTTGAGGCACATGACGATGTCGTCGACTTCACGGAAGTTTACCGTCTCGGCGCAGGTATACTCCCGGGCGAAGTCCAGACGATAGTCGACGTGGTCGACGGCGATGACGCGTCCTGCGCCCAGGAGCCACGCAGACTTCTGTGCGAAGAGACCGACCGGCCCGCACCCGAAGACGACCACGGTCTCGCCCGGCTTGATCTCCCCCATTTCCGCGCCCTGGTAGCCGGTCGGGAAGATGTCGGCCAGCATGAGCGCATCGTCGTCGGAAACGTCGTCGGGAATCTTCATGGGGCCCACGTCTGCGAACGGCACCCGCACGTACTCCGCCTGTGCGCCGTCGTAGCCGCCTGTGGTGTGGGAGTAGCCGAACACGCCGCACGCCAATTCGCTGTTCGGGTTCGAGTTGGCGCACTGGGAGAAGAGATCCCTCTGACAGAAGTAGCAGCTTCCACACGAGATGTTGAACGGGACGACGACGCGGTCACCGCGCCGCAGGTTGCGCACGCTCGGGCCCACCTCCTCGACGATGCCGGTGAACTCGTGGCCGAAGGTGTGACCCACACGCGTGTCGGGGATCAACCCGCGATAGAGGTGCAGGTCCGAGCCGCAGATCCCTGCCGCCGTGACGCTCAGGATCACATCGTTGGGATGCTCGATGCGTGGATCGTCCTTGCGGACCACCCGCAGGTCTGCCGGACCACGGTAGGAAACTGCCTTCACGTGCGCCTCCGGGGCTGGATCGGACGACAGGACGGCGCCGCGCAGCGTACTGCGCCGCTACCGAGGATCGCCGTTCAGCGGCGCAAGATGCATGCGCCACGAACCACGGCCGGTGGCATGGGCGTTGCCCGTCCTCACCGCCGTGCCCCGTCCCCAGACGGACCCGATACTCATCGTGTGGTGAGGAACGAGGCGATGCGAGAACCGATCGAGATCCAGCGCCGCCCCTCGGAACAGACACCGATCATCGGTTACGACCAGGCACTCGAACGCCGCCCAGGCGTGCCGATGGAGACCGTGCCACGCGTCGATTCCGGCGCGCACTGGCGCATCCCGGAGCGACAAAGGAAGCGGACGCAGCACTACCGCCGCCGCGGCCTCAGGGAGTTGACGCCCGTCTTCGGCACCGCGCAGCCGCCACGCGGCGTGAGCGGCCTCATGCGTCGCCTGGCGTACCGGATCCCCGAGCACAAGGCGCGGCACTGGATGCTGCTCCTTGCCGCAGACCGGGTCGACGTCCTCGAAGGGCGGCTGGGAGAGGCGCTCGCGCGTCCGTTGCGGCTGACGCCGCTGGCCGGATTGGGCGATACGGTGGAGAAGAATCCGTTGCGGGTGATCGGGGCTGCCGCCGCCGGTCTGGTGCTTTCGGGGGTGCTGATCCGACGGGCTCTCGATTGAGGCGGTGCGCCAGAGGCCACGACATTCGGCCCAGAAGCATCGTCGCCTGACGTCGGCATCGGACTGCAGAGGCCGTGGGAGCCGGACCCGAACTCCCCACGTCGTACGCATCCGCCCTCGCCTCGACCGTCAGATCCCAGATGATCTCCCAACGAACGGAGGCCTGGCGCTGCTGCGCCAGGCCTCCGGACCGTGACTCCCGGAACGGGAACGTGTCCCGTCCTCCAACGGCTCAGTCCTTTTCGATCCCCATCTCTTCGTTACGATGTGGGATGAAGCAGGTAGCACTGCCGTAGTTGCCCCAGCCCCATTCCTCATCGTTGGGGTGCGGGCCGCTCGGGAACTCGTCGACGCCGTAGAGCGCCAGGTAGCGACGCAGATCCCCGAGGCGATGGCCGCTCAGGAAGAAGTCGCGCCGGCGCTGGTCACGCAGTTCGGCCTGCAGCTCCGCGTCGGTGCCGGTGAAGTCGCCCTGACCGCCAACGGCGCGGCGCTCGTTGATGAAGGCCCGCAGCTCGGCTGCGCTCATGCCGCCGGCCTCGGCCAGGATGTACTGGGCCTCGAGGTAGGAGGCCAGGATCATGTCGGTGCCCTGCTTGAAGCCGAGTTCGGCGATCAGCGTGGAGTCCGACACATCCATCGGCACCGTCGGATCCCAGTCGGCGAAGGCGGGCGACTGGACCGGCGTGTAGAGGATGGTCGCCTGGTTGTGGCCCGTCCGACCCTCGGCCATGTGGCGCACACGCGTGTCGTTCAGGTCGCGGAACTTCTCGTCGACGCCGAGCGTGTGGTTGGTGCCGGTCGTCGCCGTCCAGAAGTAGTTGCGCTGGTTGGTCGGCGTTTCGACGTAGCGCACGTAGGCGACGAAGTCCTCGGGCACCTGAGAGGCGAACTCGATCGCCGCGTCCCTGTCGCCTCGCTGCAGCGCCGCGCGGGCGGCGCCCACACGGGCCAGGTTGAGGATGTGCTCGCCGTCGGCGCCGCCCGCGGCCTGGGCGATCTGGATCGCTTCGCGGAAGCGCTCGTCGGCGATCTCGAGCATCGCATCGGAACTGACCGACGGCTTCTTCGGCTCCACCGGTGCTTCACAGAAGTACTCGCCCATGCGCGTGTAGGCGTAGCCCGTGTAGGCCAACGCGGTGGCCAATTCGATGCTGCTGCCCGGGTTGTCCACGACCTCGCGCAGACGTGAGGTCATGTCCTCGCCCACGGCGCGCGCCTGCTGCATGTACTGGTTGATCGTGAGCAGCTGGGAGTTGTCGTACTCGACGATCCGCAGGTCGATGTCACGCCACTGCTCGTAGTTGTGACCGTTCACCGCCTCGTCGGTGAGAATCGCACCGGCGAAGGCGAGGAAGCTGTAGTTCGTCTGGAACTCGTTGATCGCGGCGTTGACCATCTGCGGAATGAAGGCAGGATCGGTCACGTCCTCTTCGTCGATGACGCTCGGGTTCTCCACCTCGAGCAGGCTGTCGCAGCCCGTCAGCGCGACGGCCAGCGCCAGGGCGGCGGCGCCGAGCCGTCCGCGTCGTCCAGTGTTCTTCTTCAACATGATGGGTCCTTGTCCTCGCGTGATTCGATTAGAAGCGGACGTTCAGCGTGGCGACGAGGCGCCGCATCATCGGCACCGAGTTGGACTCGCCGCGGGTGAAGGTGGAAGCGCCACCGATGTTCACCTCGGGGTCCGCGCCGCTGTAGTCGCTCCACACCGCCAGGTTACGGCCGGCGAGCGTGATGCTCATCCCATCCGCGCCGAAGCTGTGCACCCACCGGGAGGGCAGGTCGTAGCTCACGGAGATCTCGCGCAGCTTGATGAAGTCCGCCTTCTCGATGAACGGGCGGTTGCCGCCGTGCGCCCGGATCAGCCACTCCTCCTCGCTGACCGTCGGGTCGTTGGCGAGACGGTGGTTGGCGTCGTTGATGCTGGTCTGGTCGGACATGTTGAAGAGGTAGTGCCCGCCCTTGTAGTCCATGAAGACGTAGAAGTGCAGGTTGCCGAAGAGCGTGACGGAGTTCGTCAGTGCGAACTCACGCGTCGGCGCCGACGGCCCGACGTAGGTCATCGTATCGCTGAGGACCGGGCGGCCAGCATCGTCCAGGAGCAGGTTGCCGTCCGCATCGTACAGGACCTCGTCCGCCCAGTAGCCGGCGAGCGGGAAGCCCTCGGCGTGGCGCTGCGAGCTGCGGTAGCCGACCGGGATGAAGTTCTCCTCGCCGCGCGTGTTGGCGAGCGAGACCAGCTTGTTGTTGTTGGTGGCGAAGACGCCCTGGATGTCCCAGATGACGTCCGGCGTGCGCACCGGCGTAGCGGAGATCGAGAGTTCGATCCCGGAGTTGCTGATCTCACCGGCGTTCTCGAGCCGGCTTCCGGTGAAGCCCGTCACCGGCGCGTTGGGAATGCTGAGGAGTGCGTCCTTCGTCGTCTTGTTGTAGTAGGTGAACTCGAGGGCGATGGCATCATCGAAGAGCGAGCCATCGAATCCGAGCTCCAGCTCGGTCCCGCGCTCCGCCTTCAGATCCGGGTTACCGTACGCGTTCGGCGTCAGCGCGGAGGAGAGCGTCTCGTCGGCCAGAATGACCGTGGACGAGCCGTAGGTGCGGTCCGCCGAGAAGGGAGCGGGCGCGTTCCCGGCATGGCCGTAGGCAGCACGCAGACGCAGGCTGCTCACGTGCGGCAGATTGAAGAACGACTCCTCGGAGATCACGTAGGACGTCGCGACCTTCGGGTAGTAGATCGTCTCGAAGTTCTTGCCGAACGCCGAGTGGTCGTCGATCCGCACGGCGCCCGTCAGGAAGAGCCGGTTCTTCCAGCCGATCTGCTCCTCGATGAAGTAGCCGAGCGAGCGCTCCTGCCGGGTGCTCTCGTAGACACGGGTGTCGAGGTTGTTGTCGACGTCGATGTTCCTGACCACATTGGAGATCAGCCCCTCACCGACCGTCTGCACGTTACGGTAGTTCTCGCGGGCGTACTGCATCCCGAAGGAGAGCGAGGAGCTCACGTCATCGGTGATGTCGGTCGTGATCGTACCGGAGTAGTTGACCGTGTAGTTGCGGTCCGACCGGTCGAGGTTCGAGATGTAGCCCTGTGCGTAGCTGGCGCTGAATGCGTCGCTGCCGATCGGGTAGAAGAGCGTGATCTTGCGGTCGCCGGCGTCCAGCCCGAGCGTGACCCGGTTGCGGAACCAGGAGACCGGCTGATAGTCGATCGTGCTGCCGAGAACGAAGCGCTCGCTGGCAGTCACGTCGTTGTACATGCGCATCTGCTCCGGCCCGAGCCCGCGCCAGCCCATCTCGTAGGGTGCGGCCCAGCCCGGGCGCCCGCGCCAGGAGTTGCGCAGCCAGCCGTGGGAGGCGTTGTCGTTCAGCGGCTGCCGCGTCTCGGTCTGGCTGTAGAGCGAGGAGAAGCTCACGTCGAGGTTCTCGGTCGGCGTGACGGTGAAGTTCGCCCGCCCCGAGGTGCGCTCGAAGTAGTTGTTCGAGAAGACGCCGTCCTCGTCCTCGCGGTCGCCGGAGACGTAGAAGGAGTAGTTGTCGCCGCCGCCACGGGCCGACAGCGTGTAGCTCTGCTGCTGGCCGGTGCGGAGGACGCCCGGGTTCGCCAGCGGCGTCTCGACCAGGAGGCGCTCCTGCCACGGCGCGTTCGGGTCCATGCCGTCACACCCGGGCCAGTCCTTGTGCCCGATCCGGGCAATGCTGGTCGAGGTGTGGGCGAGCTCGCCCTCGGTGGTGCAGAGCGTGTAGTTCTTGCGCATCGGCAGGTGCCAGTCCGTCTGGCCGTACTCCGCCTTCGCGCTCCACTGGATGGCCTGCTGTCCCTTGCGGCCCTTCTTCGTGATGATCTGGATCACACCCGCGGCCGCGTCCGCGCCGTAGAGCGTGGCTGCCGCCGGGCCCTTGATCACCTCGATCGACTCGATGTCGTCGGGGTTCAGCATGTCGAGCGCGGACGTCTCGCGCCGCGTGTTGTTGTCCGTGCCGAATCCGCCGTACGAGCCGGAAGTGATGCGCACGCCGTCCACGTAGAAGACCGGGTGGTTCCCGGCGTTCAGCGAGCCGGCGCCCCGGATGCGGAAGTTGGCGGCCGTGCCCGCCTGACCGGAGGCCTGCATCACCGTCAGCCCCGGCGTGCGGCCCTGAAGGAGCTGCGTCACGTTCGTGACCGGCGCCTTCTCCGTCAGCTCCTCCACCGCCAGGCTCGAGACCGCGTTGCCGACCGCACGGCGCTGCGTGGCGCCCGGCGTGCCGGTGACGACGATCTCGTCGAGGCCGATCGCCGACTGGCTGAGCTCGAAGTTGGCTACCGCCGCCTCACCGGCCGTGACCGTGACCTCCGTCTGCACCTGGCCATAGCCGATCATCACCGCACTGACCGTGTGCGTGCCCGCGGGCACGTTGAGGATCAGAAAGTCACCGCTGGAGTTGGCCAGCCCACCGAGCCCGCTACCCGGGATCGAGACCTGGGCACCGGCCAACGGCCGCTGGGTGACTGCGTCGATCACCTTGCCTCGCACACTGCCGGTCGCCTGCGCCCAGGCCGGCACGCTGCTGGCGAGTAGCAGAGCCGCCGCAGCGGCCCACGCCAGCCCTGCCCTCCGAACACCGCGTACAAACATATTTCCCCTCGAGATACAGGAAAGTCGCGGGAGCGACGTACGGCTCCCCATGAACCCGCCCGAGCCGGGATGCGCGGCGCCCGATCAGGTCCGACCTACGACGTTTGACACCCGATCAGACGGCTACCCCCGGGACGACGGGGTGCTCAGTCTCTGTACTGTGTTGATTCTCGGTTCCCGGAGTGCGTTCACGACATCGTCGAGGCACACAGGTCCCGGCAGATTGCACCGTGGGTGCTGGGAAACGTCAGGGTGAGACGAGCAGTGTGGAAGGACTGTCTACTTCGCAGCTGCGATCCGAGACACGTTCCTGCTTGCTACTGTTACGTCTACGACTGACTACCTGTCCCTCGGTTCGCGCACCTACCGTGGCGGAAGCAGCGAATCGACCGCGCTCCCGAGAATCACATTATTCAGCAGCCAGGCACCAGCGTAAGCGGTTGCCCGAGCACATTTACGAAGATTGTTGAGGCGGAGCGCACAATACACGCGCTCGGCAAATTTGTCAAATCGGGGCGACGTTGGGCCGGTGCGCACCGATCGGCAGCCAATGCCATCCATGGGCCGCCTTCGTTGCCCCGCGACGGCCCATTGTCGTACTCACCCGCCGCGCCGCGTCCGCCGTCGCAGGAAATCCCGCATGACGTACTGGCCCAGCGTCATCGTCGAGGTGAAGTAGGCGCGGCCACGCGCCAGCTCGCACACTTTCGAGACGAATTGGACCAGCGCGGGATCACGCGCGAGCATGAACGTATTGATCAGGATGTTCGACTTGCGACACGCGGCGACTTCACGGAACGTCTCACGCAGCACGCGCGGGTCGAGGCCCATCGGGTTCTTGTAGACCTGTCCGTTGGGGAGCGTGATCGCAGAGGGCTTGCCGTCGGTGATCATGATGATCTGGCGCATGTCCTTCTTCTGCGCCAGGAGCAGGCGCCGGGCGAGGCGGAGGCCCTCGGCGGTGTTGGTGTGGTAGGGCCCGACCTGGACTCCGGTCATCTGGCCGAGCGGCACCTCCTGTGCGCGGTCGCCGAAGGTGATCACACGCAGCGAGTCGCCGGGGTACTGGGTACGGATCAGGTGCGAGAGCGCGAGTGCGACCTTCTTCGCCGGGGTGAAGCGGTCCTCGCCGTAGAGGATCATCGAGTGCGAGATGTCGAGCATGAGCACCGTCGCACACGAACTGCGGTACTCGGCCTGATGGACCATGAGGTCGCCGTAGTCCAGGTCGAGTGGGACCTTCACGCCGCCGCGGCGGAGCGCGTTGGTCAGCGTGCCGGGGATGTCGAGATTCAGCGTATCTCCGAACTCGTAGGGGCGGGATGCCGCCTCGGCCTCGACGCCGGTGGCCAAGTGCGGGGTGTCGTGGCTGCCGAAGCTGGATTTGCCGAGTGCTGAGAGGAGGTTCTTGAGGGTGCGGTAGCCGAGGAAGTCGAGCCCCTTGCCGGTGAGCTCGAAATCGACCTGGCGAGCCGCTTCCCTGCCCTCGTCGATGTGGCCGGCGCCGGGCACGGCCTCGTGCGTGCCGGGCATCCGCGGCGCGTCGGTGAGGTTGAGGTAGCCCTCGTCGACCAGGCGCTGCACGATGTCGTCGAGCAGCTCGGCGATCTTCTGTCGCAGCGCCTCGTCACCCTCGCCCTCGCCCCGCAGTTCCTCGAGCATCTCCGGCGTGAGCTGGCCGCTCTCCATGAGCGCGCGCAGGATCGCCTCCCGGAGCGCGTCGAGCGAGTGGTCACCTTCTACCGGGTCCTGCCACGCCCACCACGGCTGGTCCTCCGGCGACCCCGCGAACCCGCTCTGGAGCAGGAAATCGGCGAGCCGGTCGAGCAGCTCCTGGAGGTTCAGTGCATCGAGGAGTCCGCCCTTGTACTTCGTGTAGGTCGTAAGTCGCATGATCCCACTCCCCGTGCCCTGACCCGGTCGCACCTTCGAGCATCGCTCGAAGAGCCCTAGCCCCGCCCCGCCCCAGTCCCAGTCCCAGTCCCAGTCCCAGCCCTCGTAGCCCCAGACCTCGCCTTCGTAGCCCTAGCCCTGGGTACGCCGTTGGCGCGCCCTCAATAGGCCACCGCGTAGGCCTCGCGGCGCGGGTCGGCCGCTGCAATCCGCGCGCCGCTCGCCGGGTCGATCCGGATCATCTGTGCGCCGCCGAAGGTGGCGCCCCATCCGGGCAGCGTCCGGATCTCGTGGCCGCGCCCTCGCAGGTCGACGACGACGTCGTCGCCGAACCACTGCTCGAGGAGCAGCTCGCGACCGTTCTCGCTGCGGTAGCGAGGCGCCTCGACCGCCTCTTGCGGCGTCATCCCGAAGAGCAGGTGGTTGTTGAGCACCTGGAAGAGTGTCTGGGTCTGTCCGTCTCCACCCGGCGTGCCGAGTGTGAAGGCGAGCGCGCCGTCTTGCAGGACGAGGAGCGGCGTCAGTGTATGGAACGGCCGCTTCCCGGGCGCGATGACGTTGGGGTGCGACTCGTCAAGGCGGAACCCCGCGCCACGGTTGTGGAGCACGATCCCCGTCGTCGGCTCGACGAGGCCGGAGCCGAAGCTGCTGAAGAGGCTCTGGATCCAGCTCACCGCGTTGCCCCAGCGGTCGACGGCGGTGAGGTAGACGGTGTCGCCGTCATCGACGGCATCGAGGCCATCGTCGGTGGCATCGGTGCCGTCGTGGCGGAGCCCCGGCGCGTGGTCGGCCGAGGTCCGAATCTGCGTGGCGTACGTGGCGTCGCTTCCGCCGGCCGCCTTACGGCGGTGCGTGGAGCCACGCGCCGTCGGCGTCACATCGGCCTTGGCGATCGTGGCCCCGGCATCGATCCCGGAGCGCACCGAATCGCCGTCCAGCGCGCGATCACCGATCAGCCCCAACCGTTCACGCGCGTAGTCCGGCGCGAGGAGGCGCTCGACCGGGACCTCGGCGAAGTCCGGATCCGCGACCCAGCGGTCGCGATCGGCGAAGGCCAGCTTCTTGATCTCGACGAGCGTGTGCAGGTACTCCGCAGTGTTGTGGCCCATGGCCGGCAGGTCGAGCTCGGCGGCCAGGCGGAGCTGGATGAGCTGCGCGACGCCCTGGCTGTTGGGGGGAAGTGCGAGGACGTCGTATCCGTGGTAGTCGGTCCAGACCGGCTCGGTCCAGGTCGACGTGTGCGCGGCGAAGTCCTCGGCGCGGAGCGCCCCGCCCTCGGCCTCGACGAAGCCGGCCAATCGCTCGGCGATCGCACCCTGATAGTAGGCGTCCGCACCGCCCGTGGCGATCGCCTCGAGCGTCTGGGCGAGGGCGGGGTTGCGCAGGATGGAGCCCACCGCCGGTGGCTCGCCGTCGGGCAGGAAGATCGCCTTGCCGGCGTCGTTCAGGCGTCGGCCCGCGCCGGCGATGTCGGCGTGCAGCCGCGAGCTGACGGGGAAGCCGTCGCGTGCGTAGCGGACCGCCGGCGCGAGGGCCTCGGCGAGCGTGATCGTGCCGTGGCGCCGCAGTGCGTCCTCCCACATCCGGACGGCGCCGGGCACGGTGACGGTGAGCGCGCCGGACGACGGCATCCGCTCACGACCCGCGGCGCGGACGAAGTCCGGCGTGGCGAGTGCGCCGGCGCGCCCGCTCCCGTTCAGCACCTCGACGCCTCCGGTCGCACCGTCGTAGAAGAGGGCGAATGCATCGCCGCCGATGCCGTTCATATGCGGCCGGACGACGGCGAGGACCGCGGCCATGGTGACCGCCGCGTCGACGGCATTCCCGCCCTTGCGGAGCACCTCGTGCCCCGCGGCGCTCGCGAGCGGGTGGTCCGACACGACTGCGCCGTGCATCCCCATCACGTCAGGCCGGTTGGTGACGGGGCGCACGGACTCCACCTCCCGGTCCGCGGCCGCGTCCTGTGGCGCTGCACCACACGCGGCGAGGGCAAGGGTGAGGAAAATGGCCAGGAACGAGCGTACGGGTCGAGACATGGGAGGCGTTCCATTGGAGCCGAGGGGAGGTCGGGTCACGCACGCGGGCCCGTGATCGGGGTCGAGCACCGGACCCCCGACTG
>CALKIP010000160.1 GCA_937995995.1 uncultured bacterium | reverse complement strand
GCCCCAGGGGTTGACGGCTCGCGGGTCCGAACCCGCGAGCCCGACGACGACGGCTGCGGCCGCGTGATCCTGCGTCGAGAAGATGTTGCACGAGACCCAGCGCACGTCGGCGCCCAGCTCCACCAGCGTCTCGATCAGCACCGCCGTCTGGATCGTCATGTGCAGCGAGCCCATGATCTTGGCACCCGCGAGCGGCTTCTTGCCCGCATACTCCCGGCGCAGCGCCATGAGCCCGGGCATCTCCTCCTCGGCCAGATCGATCTCC
This sequence comes from uncultured bacterium, assembly GCA_937995995.1. Classification (GTDB taxonomy): domain Bacteria; phylum Gemmatimonadota; class Gemmatimonadetes; order Longimicrobiales; family RSA9; genus CALBZE01. The sequence continues at coordinate 3,634 of CALKIP010000160.1, read as the reverse complement.
TTGCGGCCCCACTCGGCCAGTGAGAGGTCGGCAACCCTGTACGGCGCACGGCCCGCCGCTTCGGCCGCGTCGAAGGGGTGTGTGAGTTCGGCTACGCTGTCCATGGTTGGCTCCTTGAAGTCGGTTGTCAGGTGTCAGTGGTCAGTGGTCAGTTGGCGGTAGCCAGTTGTCAGGAGTCGGTATTCGGGAGTCGGTCGTCAGGGTACGGCACTCGTCTTACGGCTCACAATCCGGCGATCGGGTCCGGGACCTGGCAATCCACGCTCTGGATACGGGCTCAGGACTCGAGGGCGGGATCGGGGCGTTCCTGAATGCCGACTCCCGAATCCTGAATTCCGGTTCGTAGGCCCCCGCCCTTCCTCGCCGTCGCGGCAAAGAGCGTCGGGCCGGTGGCGTCCGGGTCGGCCGGGAGCGGGTGGTAGCGAAAGGCACCGAACCCCGCCGCCTTCAGCCACCGGGCGAGCTGATCGCCGGAGAATCCTTGCCAGGCATGCCCCATCTCCTGGCGGTACTCCACGCGGTCGTGTGGCATCATGTCCACGATGAGGAGCCGCCCGCCGGGCTCGAGCACGCGCGCCACTTCGGCAAGGGCATGCTCCGGCTCGGAGATGTGGTGCAGAACCAGCGAGAGGACCGCCGCATCGAGCTGCGCCGAGTCGATCGGCAACGCTTCCACGCTGCCCCGCCGGATCTCCACGTTGGAGAGACCACGGAGCCGGTCCCGAGCCGCGTCCAGCATCGCTTCGGAATCGTCGACGGCGACCACCCGCTCCACGAACGGCGCGAGCGACTCCGTCACCTGACCGGTGCCGCACCCCAGATCGCCCACCGTCCAGCTCTCGTCCACCAGGGCGAGCAGGCCCAGCAGGTCCGCCCTCTGACCGAAAAGCTCGGCACGGAGATGGTCCCACCGCCCGGCCGCCGAGGAGAAGAACTCCTGCGACCTGCTCCGACGCTGTGCGAGCACGCTCCGCACCCGCCGCGCGTCCTGCTCCGCCACCGCGAGCCCTGCCACCTGCTCGCGCACCAGGTGCCAGAGACGCTGCGCCGAAGACTCGAGTCCCTCCGGCGGCACGCGGTAGCGACGACTCGTGCCATCCGGACGCGAGACGACCCACCCCTCATCCCCGAGCACCTTCAGGTGACGGCTCACGGTGGACTGCGGAAGCTGCAGCACGGAGCACAGCTCACCCACCGTGAACTCGTGATGCTCGAGGACCAGCAGCAGCCGGCATCGCGTCGTGTCCGCGAGTGCCGACAGCCGGTCGAAAATCCTGGGTTGCGCAATCAATCCGTCCATCCGGATCAAAGGTTGTACAGGGCGCCGCGCACGTCAAGGGGAACGCGAGCGGTGCGCGATTCGGAAACCGGTCGTGCCTCGACAGGACTGCAGCCGAGCCGGCCGGGATTTCAGGTGTTGGGGTCGACGCCCATCCGAGGACGACTCCGGTCGGGTAACAAGGGACTGGCTTTTCGTATTGGGCCTGCGCGGAACCATGGGCCCTGGCATCTGGCTCATCTCCGCCGGAGAGGTTAGGCTATCCGGCATACCGACAGCTCCTGGAGACCGCCACAGTGGATTCGCAGCAACGCACGGTGCGCCGCCGAGCACGGGTGACCGCGTCACGCACGACACCGGTGACCGCATCACGCGCGCACGGCCGGCCGTGGCATCGCGCTGCCTTTCTCGTGCTCGCCGCCTTCATGCTCACCCCCTGGGCGTCGCCGCCGCTGGCGCTTGCGATGGGTGCGGCGTTCGCGCTCACGCTCGGCAATCCCTTTCCCGAGCTGAGCGCGCGCCTTTCCCGGTGGCTGCTCCAGGCGTGCGTGGTCGGGCTCGGGTTCGGGCTGTCGCTCGCGGTCGTCGTGGCTGCGGGTACGGCCGGGCTCGGCTACACGGTGCTCGGGATCGTGGCGACGCTGGCCCTGGGCACGGCGTTCGGGCGGTGGCTGCGGGTGGAGGGGAAGACGTCGTTTCTGATCACCGCCGGCACGAGCATCTGTGGAGGCAGCGCGATCGCCGCGGTCGGCCCCGCGATCGGCGCGACTGCGGGGTCGATGAGCGTGGCGCTGGCGACGGTCTTCGTACTGAACGCGGTGGCGCTCTATCTGTTCCCGCCGATCGGCCACCTGGCGGGGCTGACGCAGGAGCAGTTCGCGATCTGGGCGGCGGTCGCCATCCACGATACGAGCTCTGTGGTGGGCGCCGCGGCCGTGTACGGCTCACGGGCTCTCGAATACGCGACGGTGCTCAAGCTCGCACGCGCCCTCTGGGTCCTGCCGCTTGCGCTCGGCGCCGCGCTGTATACCCGATCGGCCCGTCTCCGGACGGACACGGAAGGTGGATCGGCCGTGCGGATCCCCTGGTTCATCGGGCTGTTCCTCCTGGCGGCGTTGCTACGGACGTTGGCCCCGCTCCAGCTCGCGTCTGCATTCGACGGCGTAGCACACGCTGCGCGCACCGGGCTGGTGCTCACGCTGTTCCTGATCGGTGCGGGCCTGAGCCGGGAGACGTTGCGCCACGTGGGGCCGAGGCCGTTCGTGCAGGGTCTCCTCCTCTGGATGACGATCGCCGGGCTCTCCTTGTTGGCCGTAAGCCGGGATCTGCTCTGACGCGACCTTGTGCTCGCGCCGCCCGGATAAGGCAAACGGCGCGACAGAGCGCGTTTCCGGTGTGACCCTGTCGGATACTGCGCCGTCCGTTATCTTGCTAGGGAGCATTTCGCCGAGTGGCGCGGTATAATGTCGACCGCGCCGCATCCCGGCGGTGCGACCTCGCCGATCGGCGGTCGGGACAGACCCGCCGCCGGAACGGAAGGCGGAATGCCCACCCCAGACCTTCAACAGGAGATCCGGATCATGAAACTACGGAGTCGGAGGAGTGCAGGCGTCGTGCTGCTTGCGGCTTCGCTTCCCTTGGCATTCGGCGGTTGCGCCCAGATGAGCAACATGCAGCGGGGCGCGGTGATCGGCGCGGCGGGCGGCGGTGCGGTCGGCGCCGCGATCGGGAAGGCGACGGGCTCCACGGCACGTGGCGCGATCATCGGCGCCGCGGTCGGCGGCGCGGCGGGCGCGGTCATCGGTCGTCGCATGGATCGTCAGGCCGAGCAGTTGGCCCAGTCGATCCCGGGCGCGACGGTGCAGCGCGTGGGCGAGGGGATCGTGGTGACGTTCGACAGCGGGATCCTCTTCGACTTCGACGATGCGGCGCTGAAGCCGGCTGCACGGGAGAACCTGGCCAACCTGGCCGCGAGCCTGAACGAGCACGACGGGACGGAGGTCCTGCTGGTCGGTCACACGGACTCGGTCGGCTCGGACGACTACAACCAGGCGCTCTCGGAGCGTCGTGCCCAGGCGGCGCGCAGCTACCTGGTCTCGATGGGCGTCTCGCCGCTGCGGGTCCGCGCGGTCGGCAAGGGCGAGTCGGAGCCGATCGCTTCGAACGACACCGAGATCGGGCGCCAGGAGAACCGTCGCGTCGAGGTCGCGATCTTCGCGGGCGAGGACATGCGCCGCGAGGCGCAGCGCGGCGCGGGCGAGTAATTCGCTGAACGCGACGCGAAAGCCACGCCGACCGGCCCGGTGGGGACATCCCCACCGGGCCGGTTTTCTATAGGGTCCGGATTCCATCCCA
>CALKIP010000159.1 GCA_937995995.1 uncultured bacterium | reverse complement strand
GCAGATGCGGACCGAAGGGTGGGGCGGTCGAGGTACCACCGCCCACTTCCCGTATTTATGTGCGCAAAGCTAGATGCACGCACGCTCGATGTCAAGTCAATGCGCGTGTTTCCATCTCCCTGCGCACACGCTCGATGAACTCCGCACGTGACACCACATCCTGCTTTCGCCCCGCGCCCCGGCGTCGGACCGCGACCGTTCCCGCCTCTGCCTCCCTCTCGCCGATCACCGCCATGTACGGAATCTTGTGGGTTTCGGCGTCCCGGATCCGGTAGCCCAGCGTCTCCGACCGATCGTCCAGACGGGCCCTCAGTCCCGCCTTCTTCATCTCGGCCACGAAGGTCGCCGCATCATCCCGGACGGCATCGGTGATCGGGAGCACACGCACCTGCTCGGGCGCGAGCCACACCGGGAACGCGCCCGCGTAGTGCTCGATCAGCCCGCCGATGAAGCGCTCCATCGAGCCGAGCAGCGTGCGGTGGATCATCACGGGGCGGTGCGCTCGGTTGTCCGCCCCCGTGTACTCGAGCTCGAAGCGCTCGGGCAGGTTGAAATCGAGCTGCAGCGTCGGCCCCTGCCACTCGCGCCCGAGTGCGTCGACGAGCATGATGTCGAGCTTCGGCCCGTAGAACGCGCCGCCGCCCTCGTCGATCTGGTACTCGAGCCCGCGGCGCTCGAGCACCTTGCGCAGCTCTTCCGTCGCCGCGTCGTAGACGGCCGGGTCACCGAGCGCCTTCTCCGGACGTGTCGAGAGGAAGGCGTGGTACTCGTAGCCGAAGGTGACCATCATGTAGTCCACGAGGTCGAGGAGCTTGTCGAACTCCTCGCCGATCTGCTCGCGCGTGCAGAAGATATGGGCGTCGTCCTGCGTGAAGCCTCGCACCCGCATCATGCCGTGCAGCACGCCGCTCCGCTCGTAGCGATAGCAGGTGCCCAGTTCGCTGTATCGGATCGGCAGGTCCCGGTAGGACCGCGTCTCCGACTTGAAGATCATGATGTGGTTCGGGCAGTTCATGGGCTTGAGCCGGAACCGCTCGTCCTCCATCTCCATCGGCGGGAACATGTTCTCGGAGAACGTCGCCAGGTGGCCACTGATCTCGTACAGCTCCTCACTGGCCACGTGCGGCGTGTAGACGAGATCATAGCCGTGCTCGAGGAGCGTCCGCTTGAGGAACTCCTCGATCGTGTGCCTGATGATCCCGCCATTCGGATGCCAATGCACCAGCCCGGCCCCGGCCTCCTGGTGCACGCTGAAGATCCCGAGTTCCTTGCCCAGGCGCCGATGGTCACGACGACGCGCCTCCTCGAGACGCTCGAGGTACTCCTTCAGGTCCTTTTCCGTGAACCACGCCGTGCCGTAGATGCGCTGCAGCATCTGCCGCCGCTCGTCACCGCGCCAGTAGGCGCCGGCCGTCGAGAGGAGCTTGAAGTGCTTCAGATAGCCCGTCGTCGGGAGGTGCGGTCCGCGGCACAGGTCGAGAAAGGGACCGTTGCGGTAAACGGAGATCACCTCGTCCTCGCCGAACTCCTCTAGACGCTCGAGCTTGAGGGGATCGTCGGCGAAGAGTTCGCGTGCCTCCTCCACCGTCACGACACGACGCTCGAAGGGGTCGTTGCAGCGGACGACCTCCTTCATCCGTGCCTCGATCTCCTCCAACTCCTCGGGCGTGAATGGCTCGGCAACCTCGAAATCGTAGTAGAATCCGTGCTCGATCGGTGGGCCGAAGCCGATCTTCGCCTCGGGCCGGACCTCGCGAACCGCGGTGGCCAGGATGTGCGCCGCCGAATGGCGCAACAGGTCGAGCGCCTCCGGGCTCCGCTCCGTGATGATCTCCAGCCTCACGTCGTGCTCGAGCGGACGCCCCAGATCGACGATCTGACCATCCGCCTTCGCTGCCAGTGCAGCCTTCGCCAGCCCGGGCCCGATCCGCTCGGCCACCTCGCGGGGTGTGGCCCCACGCCTCATCTCGAGTTCCCTGCCATCCGGAAGAGTGACCCGGATCATGTCCTCAGTTGCGTTCGCCATGACCTGTTCCCATCGGTTCGTAGTCCTGCAAGGCGCGACAAGTTACCCCCACCGCCGCAAAAGGGTCAACCGGAAGGGCGGGCCCGAAGCCCGGACGCCCAGGCAATGGAAAGCCCCCTCCCGCCTATCGGCGGAAGGGGGCTTCCTGGACGGGAGGGCAAGGCCCGGAACACCTACCTGGCCCTGGGCCTCGCCCCAGCCCTTTTGCGACTAGTACATCCCGCCCATGCCGCCGGCGCCACCCGGCATCGCCGGAGCGGCCTCCTCCTCGGGCTGCTCGACCACCACGCACTCCGTGGTCAGCAGGAGACCCGCGATCGACGCGGCATTCTGCAGCGCGGTACGCGTGACCTTCGTCGGGTCGATCACGCCGGACTCGACCAGGTCCTCGTACGTGTCGGTCTGGGCGTTGTAGCCGTAGTTCACGTCCTTCGCCTCCCGGACGCGCTCGACCACGATCGAGCCCTCGACACCCGCGTTCGCGGCGATCTGGCGCAGCGGAGCCTCGATCGCGCGACGGATGATGTCGACGCCGACCTGCTCCTCGGGATCCTCCGTCTTGAAGTCCACGATCTTGACCTGCGCACGGAGCAGCGCGATACCGCCGCCAGGCACGATGCCCTCCTCGACGGCAGCACGCGTCGCATGCAGCGCATCCTCGACGCGCGCCTTCTTCTCCTTCATCTCCGTCTCGGTCGCCGCGCCGACGTTGATGACCGCCACGCCGCCCGCCAGCTTCGCGAGACGCTCCTGCAGCTTCTCACGATCGTAGTCCGACGTGCTCTTCTCGATCGCCGCGCGGATCTCCTCGATGCGACCCTTGATCTTCTCCGGATCGCCCGCGCCGTCGACGATCGTCGTGTTGTCCTTGTCGACGACGATCCGCTTGGCCTGGCCGAGGTCGCTCAGCACCGCGTTCTCGAGCTTGAAGCCGACCTCTTCGCTGATCACCTGGCCACCGGTCAGGATCGCGATGTCCTGGAGCATCGCCTTGCGGCGATCGCCGAAGCCCGGAGCCTTGACCGCGCACACCTTCAGCGTGCCACGCAGCTTGTTCACCACCAGCGTCGCGAGCGCCTCGCCCTCGACGTCCTCGGCGATGATCAGCAGCGGACGGCCCGCCTGGGCCACCTTCTCCAGGATCGGGAGCAGGTCCTTCATCGCGCTGATCTTCTTGTCGTGGATCAGCACCATCGCATCCTCGAGGACCGCCTCCATCCGCTCGGGATCGGTCACGAAGTACGGCGAGAGGTAGCCGCGATCGAACTGCATCCCCTCGACAGTCTCGAGGGTGGTCTCGAGGCCCTTGGCCTCCTCGACCGTGATCACGCCGTCCTTGCCGACCTTCTCCATCGCGTCGGCGATCAGGTTGCCGATCTCCTCGTCGTTGTTCGCCGAGATCGTACCGACCTGCGCGATCTCCTTCTTGCCGGCCGT